>NZ_JBHVUV010000027.1:0-138780 GCF_042883905.1 Kitasatospora sp. NPDC058170 | reverse complement strand
CGTTGGAGCGGATGATGCGGGACGCGAAGATCACGCAGATCTACGAGGGCACCAACCAGATCCAGCGGATCGTGATGGCCCGCAACCTGCCGTAGGGCTTGTCGGACAAGCCCTAGCGCACTCGCGGTAGACCACAGCACGCGGCAGTACACGGCAGTCCGGCTGTTCGAGGCCGATGCTATGTTCCGGGGAATGAGCGAGCAGGAAGAACAGGACCAGCCCATGAACGACGGGCCGTCGAAACCGGCGATGCGCGAAGCGCTCGTCGCCGCAGCCTTCGAGCTCTTCCTGGAACGCGGCTTCGAACAGACCACCGTCGACGACATCGTCTCGCTCGCGGGCGTCGGCCGGCGCTCCTTCTTCCGCTACTTCCCGGCGAAGGAGGACGTGGTCTTCCCCGACCACGAGCGCAGCCTCGCCGAGATGACGGAGTTCCTGGAGTCCGGCACCGGCGAGGAGGACCCGGTCAAGCACGCCTGCGACGCCGCCCGCCTCGTCCTGCGGATGTACGCCGAGCAGCCGTCCTTCTCCGTCCAGCGCTACCGGCTCACCCGCAAGGTGCCCGGCCTGCGCGCGTACGAGCTGTCGGTGGTCTGGCGGTACGAGCACACGCTCGCGCACTACCTGCGCGGCCGCTACGACGGCCGTCCGGACGGGGCGCTGCGCGCCGACGTGATCGCCGCCGCCGTGGTCGCCGCGCACAACCACGCGCTGCGGACGTGGCTGCGCTCGGGCGGCGAGAGCGACTGGACGGTCGAGGTGGACGCGGCGATGGCCTTCGTCACCGGCACCTGGAGCGACCGGGCGGTCGAGGGCTCACCGGACGGCGGCGACGCCGAGCCGGACGAGGTCGTGGTGCTGGTCGCCAGCCGCCGGGCGCCGCTCTGGCGGATGGTGCAGGGCATCGAGAGCGCACTGGGGGAGACCCGGCAGGTACAGCTCTGAGCCACCGCGCCGAGCCACCGCGCTGAGCCACCTCCCTGAGCTCCTGAGCTCCTGAGCTCCTGAGCTCCTGAGCTCCTGAGCTCCTGAGCTCCTGAGCGTCTACGGTGCCCGGATTCCCCGCGGAGTCCGGGCACCGCGCGCGTCCTGATCACCCGTCCGGCTCAACCCGCCCGGGACGCGCCGGTGCACACCGCCGGCCGCCGTGCGTGCCCGTCCTCCCCGGGCGAGACTCGGTCGCAGGAGCGGGACGTCGCAGGACGGACCGGGCGGCGGCGGCCCCGGGGAGCGCGAAGGAGCGGGCATGCCTCAGCAGCCGGCCGGTGATCTGACCCTGCGTGACGTGGTGCTGAAGAGGGGTTACCTCGGACTGCTGCTGATCGCCACCCTGGTCGGCATCCCGGTCTCGCTGGCGGCCTTCGGCTTCGTCAGCCTGGAACACGAGCTCCAGCACTGGGTCTGGGAGAGCCTCCCGGAGGCCGTCGGCTTCGACCGCGCGCCCTGGTGGTGGCCGCTGCCGGCGCTGCTGCTCGCCGGCCTGCTGCTCGCACCGGTCGTCACCCGCCTGCCGGGGCGCGGCGGCCACGTCCCGGTGGACGGCCTCGGCGGCCCGCCGACCCCGCCGAGGGCCCTCCCCGGCGTGGTGCTCGCCGCCCTCGCCTGCCTGCCGCTCGGCGCGGTGCTCGGCCCCGAGGCGCCGCTGATGGCCCTGGGCGGCGGGCTCGCCCTGCTGGCGGTGGGCTCCACCCGGCGGGCCGCCCGACCCCAGCTGGTGCCCGTCCTCGGCGCGGCCGGTTCGGCGGCGGCCATCTCCACCATCTTCGGCAGCCCGCTGGTCGCCGCCGTGATGCTGATCGAGGCGGCCGGGCTCGGGGGCCCGCACCTGGTGGCGCTGATCCTGCCCTGTCTGCTGGCGAGCGGCGTCGGCGCGCTGGTCTTCACCGGCTTCGGCCACTGGACCGGGCTCTCGATCGGCGCGCTGTCCCTGCCCTCGGTGCCGCCGATGGGCATCCCCGACGCCGGCGACTTCCTCTGGGGCGTCCCGCTCGCCGCCCTGGTCGCGGTGGTCTGCGTCAGCGGTCAGCTGATCGGCCGCCGGGTCAAGGTGTTCACCACCGGGTCCGCCACCGGCGAACCCGCCCTCACCGCCGGCCGCACGGCGCTGCGGACGGTGCTCTGCGCGGTCGCCGTCGGCGCCTGCATCACGGCGTTCGCGCTGCTCACCGGCCGCTCACCGGAGGAGGCCGCGCTCTCCGGGCAGGCCACCCTGGGCGCGCTCGCCGCCGACCCGCAGTCCTGGTCGATCGGCGCACTGGTGGCG
Source organism: Kitasatospora sp. NPDC058170 (assembly GCF_042883905.1). Taxonomy (NCBI): domain Bacteria; kingdom Bacillati; phylum Actinomycetota; class Actinomycetes; order Kitasatosporales; family Streptomycetaceae; genus Kitasatospora; species Kitasatospora sp. NPDC058170. Next base: position 136,517 of record NZ_JBHVUV010000027.1, on the reverse strand, counting down.
CTGACGCTCTGCAAGGCCGCGGGCTGGGGCATCGCCCTGGGCAGCCTGCGCGGCGGTCCGATCTTCCCGGCGGTCCTCATCGGCGCCGCCGTCGGGGTCGCCTGCGGAGCGCTCCCGGGTCTGGGCACCGCCCCGGGCCTGGCCGCCGGGCTGGCCGCCTCCGGCGCGGCCGTCACCCGGCTGCCCGTGACCAGCACCGTGCTCGCGGCGGCGCTGCTCGGCGGCGACGCCTCGAACGCGATGCCGCTGCTGATCGTCGCCACCTCGACCGCCTTCCTCACCGGCGAGCTGATCCGGGCACGGGCGTCGGACCGGGACGACGGGCGGGGGCGCTCACCGCGCCCGGCCGCCGCCCGCCGTACCGGCTGAGCCGCGCCCGGCCGTAGACCCTTTCGACGGACGCGCGGTGAACATCCGCCGATTCGCCGCAGCCCGGGACCGCCCGTAGGGGATAACGGAGGAATCCTGTCCACCCGACCCCGAAGGACGTCCATGCCCATCAAGAAGTACGGTGTGCTCGCCGCCACCGCCGTCGAGCGGCGCCGCGAAGGCAGCACCGACACCCCGCACTACCAGATCCACCTCCGCGACGCCCACGGCACCGACTACCGGGCGGCGGTCAACGTCGAGTCCCAGCAGGCGCCCTCGGACCTGCTCTTCGCGGTCGTGGAGGACTTCCGGCACCCGGTCACCGGGCTGCTCCCGGACCCCGGCAGCGGCTGGACCGACCTGTCCTCCAAGCCCGGCACCGCCAGCCTGGACTACATCCGCGGCAACCTGTTCGACCCGGCCACGCTGCGCACCCTGCCGCCCGACCTCGCGGGCGCCGACAACGACCTCGCCGACCTGCTCGACCACTACGTGCAGCGCGCGATCAACGACCAGGCGGCCGCCGTCTACCTGATCGGCCAGCGGTTCGGCCCCGAACCCACGATCCCCGACAAGGTGTTCGGCTTCCGCCCCGGCAACGGCGTCCACGACATCCACATGAACCAGGGCAACAGCGGCCGCTTCAAGGCCGACAACGGCGTCTTCCAGGACGGCGGGCTGCTGATCCACCTGCCCTCCGAGAACCGCTGGGTCGCCGTCTTCCTCGCCTTCCAGTCCCAGTCCTGGCACACCGACGACGAGCACGGCAACCCGATCACCGACGCCCCGCCGCGCCCGGTCGACCCGACCGGCGGCGAGATCCAGGTGCGCATCGTCGCGGCCCTGGTCAACCCCGTCGGCCCGGCCCCCGAGGACGAGACCGTCACCCTCCTCAACGCCTCGTCGGAGCCGGTCGACCTCTCCGGCTGGCACCTCGCCGACCAGGCCAAGCACCGCTTCGCCCTCCCGGCCGGCCCGCTCGCCCCCGGCGCCACCCTCATCGTCCACCGCGCCGGCGGCTTCGAACTCGGCAACCACGGCGGCGCGATCACCCTCCTCGACCCCGCCGGCCTCAAGGTCCACGGCGTCGCCTACACCGCCCGCCAGGCCGCCGCCGAGGGCCGCACCATCACCTTCTAACCCCACCGCCCCGCCCGGCCCACCCCCCCCGGGCGGGGCACCCCACCCCACCCCCGACGCCCGGCGCCGCTCACCACGGCCCCTCCCGCACTCCAGCCCGCTACCCGGCTGCTGTGCGCCGCACGAGTGTCTTCAGGCCGATTCCCGCGTTGTGCAGAGATGGAACACGATTCCGACTGCCTGGGCACCGCTGTCGGCGGCCGGAACTAGACTGGCTGCTTCACACGGGTGCGACTGCTCGGTTGCGCTGCCAGGGAATGGTGGTGCTGCTCTGCCTCGATGGCATGATCGCACCCGGACGGAGGTCGCTAGCGTGTTCGATACCATGGTTCGACGCAGCCCGCTGGTCAGCGCCCTCCGCCCTGCAGGTACGGCGCGTGTAGTACGGAGGATGGATGTCTGCCCTTAAGGTCGTCGAGATCTGCGCAGGTGCAGGAGGGCAGGCGCTAGGCCTGGAGAATGCAGGCTTTGAACACGTCCTCGCGGTTGAACTCGACCCGAACGCGTGCGCGACCCTGAAGGCCAACAGGCCGGAGTGGGCGGTCGCCCAGGGTGATGTCGCGGACGAGGGCGTGTGGCGCCCCGAGGATTTCAAGGACGGCCTGGACCTGCTCGCAGGCGGTGTCCCCTGCCCGCCTTTCACCATTGCAGGCAAGCAGCTCGGTGCCGCTGATGAGCGCGACCTCTTCGCCTGGGCTGTCGGCCTTGCGGGCCGGATGCAGCCCAAGGCGCTTCTCTTGGAGAACGTCCGGGGCCTCAGCGCGAGCCGGTTCTCCGCCTATCGCCAGCACGTGTTGGACACGCTTCTCGAGCTCGGGTACATCGGGGAGTGGCGGCTGCTCCAGGCTTCCGATTTCGGGGTGCCCCAGCTGCGGCCGCGGTTCGTCCTGGTAGCGCTCAAGGAGGAGTACGCCGGGTACTTCCACTGGCCTGAGCCGGATGATTCGCCGGCGCCCACGGTGGGGGAGGCGCTGAAGGACCTGATGGCTGCCAATGGCTGGGAAGGGGCCGAGGAATGGGCCGCCCGGGCTGATGCCATTGCCCCCACCATCGTCGGCGGCTCGAAGAAGCACGGCGGTGCCGACCTCGGGCCCAGTCGGGCAAAGGCTGCATGGGCAGGGCTCGGTGTAGACGCCTGGGGGGTGGCGAATGAGGCGCCCGGCCCCGGATGGAAGCCCGACGTCACGGCCAAGGGGGAGAAGCCGGGTCCGAAGCTGACCACGCAGATGGCTGCGCGGATCCAGGGCTTCAGCGACAACTGGAAGTTCCAGGGGCGGAAGACCACGACCTACCGGCAGATCGGGAACGCCTTCCCGCCGCCGGTTGCGGAGGCTGTCGGCCGCTCGATTGCGCGGGCGCTTAAGAAGGAAGGCGCGCCGCGCGCCCTTCCTGATGCGGTACACGACCCGGTGTACGCGATCCTTCGGGAGGCGTCGGCGGCGGTCACCGTCGACCAGATCCTTGCGAAGCTGGAAAAGCGGGACGCGGCTATGGCGCTACCGGATGTCGAGCGCCACCTCAGCTACCTCATCCGGGATTTCGATATCGAGTTCATCGAGCGCAAGCCGGGTGTCCTGGCTTACAAGCTGCATGGCTTCAAGGCCTTCGTCGGCCAGGACGGACACGAGCGGCACGAGCTGTTCAAGGCCAATAAGGCAAAGATCAGCTGATCGGTCACTGGAGGCGTCTGCGGATCACCGGTCTTCGGACGCCTCCGGCCCGAGGGGGCCAGTAGCAGCGCGCTGGATGCGCCGCCGTTTGCGCTCGGCCAGCTCCTGCCGCCGGGCTGTGACCGCGGCGACCACCGCCTCCGCGCATTCTGGAGGCGGCTGGTGCTCCCAGAACCGGAGCACTAGCCAGCCCTCGCTTTCCAGGCGCTCGTCCGTGTCCCGATCGCGGCTTACGTTCCCGCCGATCTTCGTCTCCCAGTAGCCGGGGTTGGTCTTGGGCGGCACGAAGTGGTCGGGGCAGCCGTGCCAGAAGCAGCCGTCGACGAATACGGCGACCCGTACAGGGCGGAACAGCAGGTCTGCGGTCCGCCGCATCTTCGGCAGAGGCTTCGCCGCTACCCGGTACCGCAGTCCGGAAGCGTGCACGAGCGAGCGCAGGGCGAGCTCTGGCGAGGTGTCTCGGCTGCGGTTACCGAGCATGCTGCGGCGGTTCGCCGCAGAGGATGCCCAGGAGCCCTCAGGGGCGTTCCACTCCGCGCCGGCCGCGTCTGAATGTTCTGGTGTACTCATATCTCCGGCAGCCTCGGTACCGATTCCTCAGGGTCCTGGGGGAGTGCCACGACCCATCGCTCTCCGTCCAGCTCGGCCCAGGGCCCGTCTCCATGGTGCGGCCGGAGACGTGCGAGCCGCACACTTACCGACTCTCCAGCCTGGGGGGCAGGCAGGTGAAGCTGCCCTGCGATCCTGCTGTGGCTCGAATAGTCCCCGAGGATCACGATCCCGCGGTGCTGCAGCCGCGATCGTGATCCCTGGTTGTAGCGGACGCGCCGCATGTAGTCCTCTTGCATGGCCACAGTCGCTACGACAGTCCGGCTGATCGGTCGGCGCTGCGCGCGCACGAACAGCTCGTCCAGGCGGCGCTGGCCCGTACGCTGCGCGAAGATCGCTGCAATATCGTCCGGGGACAGCCGGAGGAGCAGATTGTCCTGCAGCGGCGCGTCCTTGAACAGCCACCGGATCGAGTGCCTGCCCGCTGCGTTGAGAGTTCGTTTGGCATCGCGGTTCTCGCCTGCGGTGAGGAGGGCGGGAAGGGCCCTGACGAGCCCCGCCGACCAGGCGGAGTCCTGGTCGCTCGCCCACACCACCAGCAGTAGTTCGCCATGCGCCTCCGGCGGAACCATCCATCCGCCAACGCGCTGGGAGAACTTGCAGTCCACGTCCGATCCGGCGATCAGGTAGTCCATCCGGCTGCCGTCGGCGAAGCCGAACTCCCTCTGGAGGTTGATCTCAATGAGGGTCCCGAGATGGGCCTTCTCCGTCTTGTACAGCTGATCCCAGCGAAAGCGGCCGGTGTGCTGGCCGTCCAGCAGGATGTCGATGCTCCGGCGGACGGTGCCTGCGAACCGGTGCCCGGCCGGATCCTCCGCCAGTATCCGGGCCGCTACCGCTTCCAGCCCGGAGTCGGCGCCATGCTGCCCGGGCGGGGACGCCAGGGGCTGGACTGAGTCGAGTCCGTCTTCCACAGGGCAGAGGGTAGCCAGGCGGCCAGCGGCCGCTGCCAGCGGGGTGGCATCCGCAGGCATGGCCGCTGGCCGCTGGCTATACACGGGCGGCCACCACATCGAGGTGCCCGAGCAGGGCGCGGATATCGGCCATATCCATGCCGCCCGCCAGTGCGGGCTCCTCGACCAGGTCGGCGAGCTGCTGGACTTCCGGGTCGTCCAGGATCCGCCCCATGAACTGGAGCTTCTCCTCCAGCCGGTGCGCGACCACTTCGTCGATGGTCCCGGAGGCCGCGAGGACCGTGACCCTGGTGTCGGTTCCGGGGGCGAGCCCGAGGCGGTGGATCCGGTCGAGGCTCTGCAGGAAACGTCCGGCCATGAAGTCCCGGTCCACGTAGACGGCGTCGTGGCAGACCTGGTGCAGGCTGATGCCTTCGCCGAGCGTTGCCGGGTTGGAAAGCAGGACCATGCAGTCCGGGTCTTCGCGGAACCGCCTCAGCTGCTCCTCCCGGTCTCTGCTGCCGCCGTGGACGATGGCGGGCTGGTAGGCGCTCAGCATGCGTTCGAGAGTGGTGAGATTTCGGACGAAGGTCGTCCAGACCAGTGTCTTCCGCCCGGCGCTGGCGTTCGCTGCCACGATGCTGAGCGCCTCCTGGTACTTCGGCGAGAGCTCGTAGCCCGGCAGATTGCGCAGCAGCGCGTACAGCGAGTCCGACTGCGGGACGTCGAGGGGCGGTACCTGGTAGCTGAGCGGCTCGTACCGGCTGGAGCCCTCCACCAGCAGTGCCGGGCTCGTGGCCGCCATGAGCAACCGGAGCATTGCCTTGCCGAGTGCGTCGAAGTCCTTCCGGGATGCCTCGGCGCGGGCGGTGTACCGGCCGACGAGGGCGTCGTAGATCTCCCGGTGCAGCGGCGGCATCTCGACGTACCGGATCCGGGGTTCGAAAGGCGGAAGCCCGAGCTCGTCCTTGGTGGTGCGGGTGAACAGCGGGCGCAGCACGGTGCTGGCGTGCGCGAGGTCGCCGCCGGCGACTGCGCTGCTGACCACCCGGCGCCCATGGCCGGGCCAGACGAAGGAGAGCAGGTTCTCGAGGTCGCGGGCACCGTTCGGCGCCGGAGTGCCGGTCAGGATCAGTCGGCGCCGGCTGAGCGGGCCGAGTGCCAGGCAGGCCGATCCGTATGTCCCGCTTGCGCCGAGCTTCATTCGGTGGGCCTCGTCAAGGACCAGCATGGACGGGGCGGCGCGCAGCCAGTCCGCCAGCCCGGCGAGCGACCTGTCCAGCCGCTCGTAGTTGACGACGAGCACCTCCGCGCCCGGGCTGGGCGACTTGTCCATCACCTCGAAACGCAGCGGCTCGGAAAAGCAGGTGCTGGTCTCGAATTCCCAGGACTCGTAGGCGGACTTCGGGCTGACGACCAGCACACGGCGCACCTCGCCCCGCTCCCGTGCCGCAGCGAACACGGCGAGGGCGACGCGGGTCTTGCCAGCGCCCGGAACGCTGAAGTTCGCGCCGTGGCCAAGCGAGAGCAACCGGGCGATATCGCGCTTCTGGAACCCGGTCAGATCGGCAGACCAGTCGGGCCCGAGCAGTGCTCCGACGTCCTCGGGAGCACTGCCATCGCCAGCCGCCCCAACCGGGTCCGCGTCAAGCCATCGCTCTGCGCGCTCGGCATCGTCGAGGACACCGTTGACGAGGTCGATCAGGTCCTGGTCCCAGGTGACCGTCTCCGGGGCCGGCCACGTCGCGAGCTCACCGATGCCGGTGAGGAAGTCGTCCAGGTCGATCTCTGCGATGAGGGGACCGCGCTGGCCACCCGCGGGGAACCGGGCGGCCAGCTGGCCGAGATCGCCCTGGTGCTCCGGCCCGGCCCGGAACACCACGTGCGTCCGGTGCACATTGAAGCCGAGCTTCAGCGACGGCTCGCCGACTGTCACAGCGCCCGTTCCTTCTTCTCCGCGACGGCATCGAGCAGCCATGCGACACCGTCGCCCGGGGCCTTGATGCTCCGGGCGGACTCGAAGGCGAGCTTGCCGAGAATGCCGCGCAGATTCACAACAGCCTCGTCGAAGGCCTCCTCGTCGAGGCTGTTGGAACCGCGGGCCATGACCAGATCGGTGATGCACTGCTCGATGTCCTGGCAGGCGTCGGCGATGCGGTCGGGCGCGGCCTGGCGGCGCTTGCGGACCCGGGCATCCTTGCCTGCGGAGTCGAGCGCGTCCGAGAACGCCTCCTTCGCCGCGGCGATCGTGCGCGAGGACGAGATGACCTCGGACGCCGGGGCGCGGTCTCCGGCCGCCTCTACGGCCCGCGCCTTCAGCAGCGCGTCTGTCAGGGATTTGGCGGCCGCGACCTCGGCCCCGGCAGCCTTGACGGAGCGGTTGAGGCCTGGGATCCCGACCGCGGCCGGAGCCGCGGCCGGAGCCGCCTTCAACTCAGCCGGCAGCGTGCGGTCCAGGTAGCGGCCCTGGAACTCCGGCTCGATGAAGCGGACATCCGTCTTCGAGAAGCCGAGGACGATCGCCGCGAGGCGGCTCTCGCGCAGCACCTCCGCCCGGTCCTTGTTGACCGACGACTCCTTCGAGTACCGGCGGTGCAGCTCGCGGAGCTTCTCCTGGTGCTCCTCGAAGTCCATGAGCCGCAGCTGGGCCTCCCCGGCGCTGCTGCGCGCAATCAGGTCGCGCAGGCAGGCCAGGATCCAGATGTCCTGCTCGCACGTGGTAGGCCGGATCCGGAACTCCTTGGCGATTTCACCGATCGGGCGGCCTGCGGACACCTGCTCGTCGATGGCCAGGAGGCGGTTGATATACGAGTAGTCGCGGCGGTGGTCGGGGCGGAGCTGGAGCGACAGCTCGACCGTGCTGATATCGGTCCACGTGCAGGAATCGGGCAGGACACCCACCCGGATACTCGGCACGCCCAGCTCCTTGAGAGCTGCGCGCCGGGTGTTGCCGTTCACCAGGATGCCGTCGCGGGTGATCAAGCCGGGATCGGTCTGCCGGAAGTCCCGCAGGCTCTCCATGAGGGCGTCGAAGTCCGGGTCGCGGTGAGCCGGGTCCTTCGGCAGCGCCTGCAGGAGGAAGTGCAGGTAGTCCTGGCTCAGATCACTCCACGGGTCCGCCTCCAGCGTCTGGTCGCGGGCCGGGTCGTGGCTGCGCTGCGCCCGGATGCGGTGGGTGCCGGGATTGAACGCCAGGGTGCCCACCGGCATATCGATGACCTCGACATGCAGCGGGGCGCCCCGCCACTCGATGGTCAGCGTCTCCTTGACGCCGCCGGCTTCGCGAGCCTCCTTGAGCCGCTCCTCGACCAGCACCCGGTTGTGCGCCGCGAGCGGCGGCAGACCGAAGTCGGTACTCATGGGGAATCCCCTCCACAGTCTCGTCAGATGCGATCAGTGCAGTACGGCGGCGGGCCGACCGCGCAGGCGACCCGCCACCGTACCGTGTGAGCCAACGGGCTCGGTGCGAGGACTAGCCGAGCGCTTCGCGCACCTGTGCGCGCGCATCGGCCGGCAGCGTACGGTACGCGGCCCACAGCTGCTCCAACTCGCTGAAGGCCCGGGCATCCTGCTGGACCCAGCCGGCCAGGATGCCGCGCTCGAACTCCGGCAGATGGCCGAGCCGGGTGAGCACATCGCCGAGGTCGGCGGAGAGCCCGAGGCCGCCGACCCGGCAGCGGTTGCACTCGATGACCGGCTGGACCTCGATGGCGCCGCTCGCCAGCTTCACCTTGCGCCGGGCGACATCGAGCTGAGCCGCCTCGTAGGTGCCGGAGTAGGCCTGGCCGGGCGTGATGCCGCAGGACCGGCACATGTGGCTGTCACGGGTCAGCAGTTCGCGCCGCTGGGGTGCGGTCAGCGTGGTGCCGGCTTTGCGAGTCCCCTTGCCGGGCTCCCAGACCGGCTCGCCCATCTTCACGAACCGCTGCTCGTTGGCGCCGAGGCTGAGGTCTTCGCGATTCGTGTCGATCTGCCACTCGAAGTCCCGCAGGTCGCGCATGCGCCGGTCGATCTGCGCGGTACCGGGGAAGGCCTCGCGGAGCTGGGCCTTCGTGAACAGGCTTCCCTCTCCGACCTCCTGGACCAGCCAGAGCGCAGTGCGCTTCATCGTGCCGATCTTCTCGTCCTGCCAGGACGGCTGCGCCATGGGTGCGACTCCAATGCTTGCCGGATCATCAAGAACGCGTGCAGGCAGCACCGGCGAGGACCTCGAATCGGCCGGTGCGCTGCTGATGCATCCATGGAACCGTGCTGCCGGGCCCTTTCGGAAGGGCGGCCGCGTCTTTTCTTGATCTTGTAAATACGCGGACCTTTTGCACCGCTCGTACAGTGCAGCAGACTTCATCCGTATCGGTACACCGGAGAGGACGAACAGAGAGCGAGGAACTGGGCTTGCCTGCGCCAGGCCAGATCACATCGGTGATTGCCCGGGATGCTTCACCTGCCCGTCAGCGGTTCGCCGACGTACAGCGGCAGCTCTGCAAGGTGATCACCAGCAGTTCGTACGGCCCTAACAGCCAGAAGGGAATCTGCGAAGCCTTGGAGGGCCGCGGCAGAGTCGGCAGGATCTCCGAGCCGACCCTGACCGGGCTGCTCCGCGCTACCCGCAGGCCGAGCCTGCAGGTAGCCAAGGCGCTGCACTCCTTGGCGTTGGAAGTGGTAGGGGCTGATCCAGAGGGGGCCACCGCTGTGCCGATCACTGCTGATGAGCTGGAACAGCTCTACGGGCAGGCGATGGAGAAGCACTGCCGCTGCTGTTCGCAGCGTGCGGTCGGCACGGCGACTGGCCTGACGACAGCCGAGGCAATGGATTCGCCGGCTTCCCCGACGCGGATCGCGTTGCCGGTCCCCCCGATGGAGGGGGACCGGCAACGCACAGGGAATCAGGCCCCGGCCTGGCAGCCGCAGAAAGACCTTGAGCGCTACCTGAAGGCCGGGCGGACCGAGGACGCCCGCGTCGTCCTCAGCCATGCCGGCACGGCAGCTGCCCCGGCCGATGTGGTGTGGGCGGTGGCGTCCTGCAGGGCGGCCGAGATGGACACTGCAGCCGACACGATTCTCCATCACGCCGGTCGGCGTGCCCCTGCCGATGTCCTGCTCATCGCGAAGCTCCTGGTCTCGAACAGTTGGCACACCGATGCCGGTGTACTGCTCGGCGCGGTCGGGGGCGAGTGACAGGAATGCCTCACCGGGCGGCAGCGGCCACTGGCCGGTGCCGCCCGGTGAGAGGGTGCTGCTGCGGTTAGTGGCCAGTGCTCTGGGCGGGAACCACCACGGCGTTGCTGTGGGAGGAGTCAATGGTGCGGAAGCGGATCAGGGGTCGGCGGGGCGCGGCAGGGTCGGTAGCCGACATGAAGCCGCAGGCCATCACGGTCTTAGCGGGGTTTGCGATGCCAGGGGAGGTGCCGTCAGCTGCGCCTGGCTCGCGGTCGATGACGGGGTAGAGGAGGACGACGCCGCGGCGGGGCTGGGCGAACCGGGCAGCGGCTACATCTGCTGCATCGGCTGCGCGCCGCCCGGCGATGCGCTCCGGGGACTGTCGGTGGGCCATGCCGGATATGCGGTTGAAGGTGCCTCGGGGGCCCCTGCTCCGCTGGACCAAGGTGACGGGGGCACTGCCCAGGATGCTGGCTTGCACTGATCCCGTACCGCTCGCCTGCGGTGCAAGGACAAGCCAGTCATCGGTACCGCAGCCCAGGCGGCTGCTGTCCTTGAGGTACTCCAGGTGGGGGGCCATGAGGTCCGGGCGGCCCCAGGCGAGCTGTTCGAAGAGGCTGAGAAGCTCGCCGTGGGGCAGGACCGCGGTCTTTGCCGGGAACCTGGTCTGCTTTCCGGAGCCTTCGGAGATGTGCAGGAAGAGGTCCCCGGCGTCCTCCAGCCGTTCCAGGACCGGGAGCCACAGCCCGCAGTTGCGGCGGAGGTCGGCGGCCGACTCCGGATAGGCGCTCGGTTCGACCCACTCGCCGGGGGAGCGCACCTCTACGAGCTCCGCATTGAACATCTTGGTCCGGTTCGAGGGCTTGATCCAGGAGAGGTGCTGCGAGACCAGCGGAGGGATCTGCGCGGGCGTTACCTGGACGCAGCCGTCGACGGGCACGGCGTACCGGCGCAGCTGGGCGCGGAAGTCCTCTTCATCGCGGCATACGGCCTCAAAGGCCTCGTACAGGTCGACAGTCTTCTTGCCGATCAGCTCCGCCCTGCCGATGTAGAGGCGGACGAGGTCCCGGTAGCCGTTGCGGAAACCGAACCACCGCCCCATCTGCATCAGGGTGTCGGCCTGGCTCGTCGTCCGGCGGTAGTACGTGATGGTCAGTCCCTCGACTGTGAAACCGCGGGAGAGCTTGGTGCCGCCGACGAGGATCTTCCAGATGTTCGGCTGCCCCTCGAAGTCGAGGTCGATCTGCTCGAAATACTTGTCGCTGTCGCCGTTTACCACGACGACCGGGTTTCCGCCCTTGCTGATCATCTGCCGCGCCGTACTGATGTAGGGCTTCAACTCGGCGTAGTCGGCCGGCACGGGCAGATGTCCGGCACGTGCCAGCGAGACAGGACGGATGTCCCGGTCGAAGAGGTCGGCGAGGCGTGCATGGCCGCCGGGGCCGGTGTACTCCGCCTGGTGCCACATCGTGTTCAGCCGGAGCGCCAGGACGCCGTGGTCGTCCTTCTTCACCGACTCGTGCACCAGCATGGTGTGGTGGCGGAACGACTCGTCCGGAACTTTGTGAGCGGCCCGGTAGAGCTTCATGGCGCCGGCGAGTACGAACGCGTCCATGGCTTCCAGGAGGCGGTCGTCGTCCGCGTAGATACCGCGCACATGGGCTTGCTGATGGGAGTCGGCATAAGACAGCTGCTCTGCAGGATCCACCGCGTCGAAGTCGTGGAAGTCCTGCGCGCCCATGTACCCCTTCGGGCGGGGGAGGGAGATGAGGAAGTCCCGGGGGAAGATGTCCTCGGCGTCGCTGGGGTCGATGAAGACGTTGGCGAACGGTGTCGCCGTGTAGCCGATGTACTGGGCGCGCGGCAGGAGCGTGAGCAGCTGCGAGATCAGGCCGTTGATGGCCTTGCGCTCGGGCTTTCCGCTCTCCCACTTCTTCGGGTCAGTGGTGTTGACGGACGCCTGGTCCGACTCGTCATCGATGATCAGTGCGGGGATCTCGCGCAGGATCGGGCCGATCTGCTTGAGGTCCTTGACGAGACTGGCCAGAACGGACTTGTTCTTCTTGACGACCATGAGGCGGGCGGCGGCGCGGTACAGGTTCTCCGCGTCGTACAGCGGCCGGAGGCGGTCGTGCTTCTCGAACTCCAGCGCCCGGATGCCCTGGGCGAGGCTCCGGTAGTCCTTGTCACGGGTGGTCAGGCGCTCGATATCGGGCAGCCCCCGCTGGGACGGCCGTCCGTGGTGGGATACGAAGAAGTCGGGCCAGTCGGCGTCCTCCTGGTAGTCGATACCCACCAGGGCGCTCGGATCCCGCGGATCGGCGCCGCGCAGGATGTTCTCCTGGCCCACGAGCTCCATGTCCAGACGCCGCTGGGTCTGCCTGCGGAGCAGGTTCAGAGTCCCGCCGAGGACGATGACGAGCCGGTATCCGGAATCGATGGCCTTGGCGGCGACGCCGGTGAAGTTGGCGGTCTTACCGGACTGCACATAGCCGACGACCAGGCCCCGGGCCGAGTAGGCCGTGCTGCGCGTCGGGTCTGCGAGCCGCTCGACGACCTGTCGGCTGGACTCATCAAGGGCTGCGATCGCCTCGCCCTTCCAGCCCTTGGTGCGGAGGTGTTCGGCGTAGTGGTCCCAGTAGAAGGAGCGTGCAGCCGCAGCATCCTGATCGAACCACGCCTCGTGCTCGGTGCTGATCACGGTGGCGCCCGGCTCGGTCGGCACCGGTATCGCGTCCGTCAGCGACTTGCCGAGGTCGGCGTCCAGCCCGAGGCGGCTGTACACGTCGGCCCGGCGCCCCTCAGTACGGGCCCCGGAGGCACTCCAGTCCGGAGAATCCAGGAAGTCCCACTCCGACAGGGACTTCTCCCACAACACCAGCAACGGGTCGTCTGGCGAACCCGCGAGGAGGCGGTCGCGGAACTGCTCGGCGTGGGTCGCGGCCAAGCCGTCGTCCTCAGCGAGGGCGCATATGATCTTGTCGAGGCTGCGCGGGCGGGCTCCCATGGCGGCGAGCGCCCCCGTGTGGAGTTGCAGCACCTGATCGGTCCCGGAAAGCAAGGCTCCTGGCCCTCCTGTTAGGCATGTGCGGTTGGGTCGGCATGCGCGGTCGGTGCTCAGCGATCTGCTTCGGACCGGACGGCCGCGATGAGCACGGCGTTCCACAGGTCTATCTCGTCCTGGACCACGGCCCGCAGCCGCTCCTTCTGGAAGATGTCGTTGAAGGCCAGGTAGAGCATGCTCTTCAGCAGCGGAGCGTCATTGAATCCGCCCCTGCGGTTCCCCAGGACGGCTTGGCGGTACGCCTTGTTCAGGCGGATCGCGCGACGGCTGCGATCGATCTCGAAGAGTACGTCGGACGACAGCGGCTCCCAGAGGAAGCCGATGGGGTCCTCTCCGGGGACCTGCGGCAGTTCCTCGACGAGGACGCGCTTCAGCTTCGGGCTGATTCCCCGGCCCGGTGGGATCGCGGCCTTGCGCTTCGGCTCATTGCGGCGGGCGGCTTCCCGGTACACGGCTTCAGCCTCATGCAGGTAGCCGGCGAACGAGGTGCCGTCGGCGTCCGTAGCCTTCTCCAGGCCGCGGGAGAAGGACGGGTTGACGGTGACCCCGGCCTTCTTGACGGTCAGCGAGAAGACGCTGTTCGCGGGGTGCGGCAGGTCGACCTGTACCCGGGCGAGGCTCAGGTGTCCCTCGGCACTCCGGTAGCTGTTCCACCCGCCGGCCTGAACCAGCCGGTCGTTCCGGTAGAAGTAGAAACCCTGGCGTTCCTGGAGCGGACCGATCCCCTTGTACCCGACACTCTGGTTCTTGGGCGGCCAGATATGTGCCGTCAGCGCCACGTCGCCGATGCCCTCGATCGGAGCAGTGAACTTTCGGGGGTAGCCGGCTTTGCCGGGGACGCGGTAGCCGAAGGGGTCAATCGGCTCGACCGGACGGTGGTCGTGCTCCTCGCGGGTGGTTGCCTCCTCGATGACGATATCGATGTGGAAGCCGCCGCGGCTGAGGAATCGATGCAGGTAGAGGCCGAGGTAGTTCTCCAACCGGTCGACGGCTCGGTTGAGGTACTGGTCGGTGTGGCCTTCCTCGATGGTGTCGAAGTCTCGGACGGCATCCCAGCGGACGATAGTCCCCTGCCAGCCGATGATCCCGTCGTACCGGTCGATCAGGCGCTGGCTGTACTCGGGACTGACGATGTCGCAGTGAAAGCCGTTCCTGGCGTTCTGGGTCAGCCAGCGGCGTCCGCTTGCCTTCGACCGCTTCGTCCGGCTGATCACGGTGAGCGAGTCCGCGCACGACATGGATGCGGCTTTGAGCCCGGTTCCGTACATGCCCAGTGCGGCGGCAGCGTACCTCTCCTGTCCAGCAATGGTCATTGCGGTGTCGAGAGCGCAGTCGTCCATACCCTGACCGTCATCGACAATGAGGAGACTGGACAGGCGGTCACCGTCCCGGAGGAAGACCACGGCCACTCGCTCGGCTCCGGCGTCGATCGAGTTGTCGATCAAGTCGGCGACTGCGGCCTCGAACGAGTACCCCTGACTGGCCAGTGCCTCGACGTAGCGAGGAGACGGAGGCAGGCTCTTGCTGCCATCGGTCGGGACGTCGAACTCCCAGCCGTCCCCGCTCGAGGTTCCGAGGGCTGTCGCGGCCATTGAGCTCCTTGGTCGTGAACACGGCAATGCGTGCGGTGCGAAAGATAAAAGACGCCGCTCATCATATTGAGTGCGAGGCGGGTACCTGATGGGCCCCTTAGGGGGCCCGGGCCGATCTGCGATCGAATACCGACCGCCGACCAGCGGGCCGCCGGTCCTGTGCTGCAGCCCCGAACAGCTGCGGCAGGGGGAGGCATTCGCAAACGGGCGGTCTGCAGTTCGACACGCTTGCTGCCTTTCGCGCGCTCCGGGCCCCCGTTCGCATGGACTGAACGCACCTGCCAACCACACAGGACCTGGACGAGGCGGATCGCGGGGCGAGGCCTTGAGACGGCCGACCGGGCCTGAGGGACAGATCTGGGCGCCGCCCGGATTCCATTGATCGGGCCCGAATCGTCGGTGTCGGAGGCTACTCTCACCCGCATGGAGCAGCAGTCCCGCCAGCCGCGGGGCCCGGCGTACCGACCTCTGGGATTCGGCGGCGACGGCGCTGGCCTCCTCGGCCCTCGCCGGGCATGCGTGGGCGGACCGCTGGCTGGCCGACCTCCGCCGCAGCGGCGCCCCGGCACGGCTCGGACCGGAGGCCGCCAAGGACCTTCTCCGGCAGGCCGTCCACGTCCTCAGCCTGCTCCTGGCCGACGGGGACACCGCGGGCCGCCCACGAGGCCGAGGTGAACTCGCCTCCCTGGTCACCGGCACCGCCCACGGACTCGACGACGGCACGCTGCTCGCCCGCCTCGTCCTCCGCGGCATCGCCCTTGCCCATGACGAGCCCCCGCCCGGTGATGCCGCAGGCCACCGCGCCCTCTGGCGCCTCGCGGCCGTCTCGCCCGACGAGGTGTCGAGCACCGTCCTCACGTACGGCCTGCGCCCGGCCGGCGGGGGCTGGCGCGAGCGGGCGATGCGCGAACGGGCCGACCACCACAGCGAATCCCATCTCACCCTGCGCGACCTCCGGGCCCTCGACCCGGCACCCGAACCGGGCACCCGCGTCCACATCTGCGAGAACCCGCAAGTCGTCGAGGCCGCCGCCGACGCGGCCTGCACGGCGTCCCTGGTCTGCACCTCCGGCAGCGCGGCCACCGTCGTCCTCGAACTCCTCGACGCGCTCGCCGCCGCGGGCTGCGAACTCGCCTACCACGGAGACTTCGACTGGCCGGGCCTCAGCCTGGCCAACCGCCTCGTCCAGCGCTACGGCGCCCGCCCCTGGCGGATGGCAGCCGACGACTACGAACAGCTCGCCGCCCACGCCCGCTCCCAGGGAAGCCCACCCCTTCCCCTGTCGGGAACACCTGTGGCCGCCACCTGGGACGGGGCCCTCGCCCCCGCGATGACCGCCCTCGGCACGGCCCTGCACGAGGAGTCCGCCCTGCACCTGCTCCTCGGCGACCTGGCCTGAAGGCCGGCCCGCGCCGAGACCCGGCGCCGGAGGGCGGCGGCGGGCGGCGGCAGGCGAGTACGCATGGACCGTAGAGCGCCTTCGAGAGGCATGCAGCTCCACGGCGTGGGCGGTGCGCCCGTCGGCCGGGTGCCGGCGGGCGGAAGGCCGGGCCCGGCAGGGGCTACCGTCCGGCGGTGCGGAGGATGCGGTCGGCGACCAGGTCCGGTAGGTCGGTCGGCAGTGCGTGGCCGGCGCCGGGGACGACCTCCACCCGGGCGGAGGGCACGAGCCTGCCGAGGCGGTCGGCGACCTGGCGCGAGTCGTGCAGGGCGCTGCGCGCGCCGAGCAGGAACAGCGCGGGGACGTGCAGCCGGTGCAGCTCGTCGTCGGAGAGGACCGGTGGCACCGGAAGGGCCCGGCGGAATCCCATCGACGCCCGCATCAGGCTCATCAGTTCGGTCTCCAGGATGGTGCTGTTGCCGACCAGGCGGGCCAGCCCGGGGCGGAGCGGGCGCGGCGCCGCTGCGGCGAGTCCGCCGGCGATCAGCCAGGCGTAGAAGCGGGGGCCGAGGCCGGCGAATCCCGCGGGGTCCAGCAGGGTGAGGGAGGCGTTCCGTCCGGGGTGGTGGATCTGGTGGTTGAGGGCCAGCCAGCCGCCGTAGGAGCAGCCGACGAGGTGGGCGGCCGTCACCTCCAGTGCGGCCAGGACTTCGTCCAGCCAGGCGGCGCCGTCCCGTCCGTCGCCGATCGGGGCGGTCTGCACGCTGGCGCCCGGCTCGCCGATCGTGTCGACGGCGATGACCGGACGGTGCTCGGCCAGCACGTCGATGTAGCGGTGCCACATCAGCGCGTTTCCGCCCGAGCCGGGGAGCAGCACGATCGGCTCGCCGTCCTGCGGACCGGTGCGGTAGACGCGGGTGGTCCCGAACGTGGTGGGGAGGTCCAGCGCCGTCCGCGGCCCGGGCCACAGATCCGCCAGGGCCCGCTCGTAGGCGGTCCGGAATCGTTCGCTGGCCTGGGTGTTCTTGAACCGGCTGATTCGCATGATACATGTGTATCACGGCATGATACGGGTGTACCAGGGAGGTCGCGTCATGACCGTGCGGGTCGATCACGAGGAACGCAGGCGGCAGATCGCCGAGGCGCTGTTGCGCATCGCCGACACCGAGGGTCTGCAGTCGGCCAGCATGCGGGCGGTCGCCACCGAGGCCGGCGTCTCCCTGCGGCTGGTGCAGTACTACTTCACGACGAAGGAAGGGCTGCTGCTGGACGCGCTGGCCAGGCTCGGGGCCCAGCTCCAGGCGCGCATGGAGCAGTGGATCGGCGCGGCGGGCTCCCCGCCCACACCGCGCGGCATCGTGACCGCGGTCCTGTCGTGCATCCTGCCGACGGATCCGGAGAGCCGCCGGATCACCAGGACGTACGCCGCGTACTACACGCTGGTGCTCAGCGATCCCGAGGTGCTGGCGAAGCACGGAACGGCCCAGCCCGACCTTCTCGAGGGCTTCCTCGCCAAGCAGATCCGCGCCGCCCAGCAGGCCCGGGAGATCGACCCCGCCCGGAACCCCGAGATGACCGCCGCCGGACTGCTGGCCATGGTCAACGGCCTCGGATCGAGCGTGCTCGGCGGCCAGCGCACCGGCGCCGCCGCGCTGGAGATCCTCACCCACCACCTGGCCGAGCTGTTCCGGTCGCCCTGAGCGGCGGCCGGGACCCGCTCCTGGCCCTGGGCGGCTGCGCGGCGTCGGGGGCCCGCGTTGCGCGAGTCGGCCGCACGCGAGTCGGCCGCACTGCGGCCGGGAAAAGCAAAAGACCCCTGATCAACAGGGGTCTTTCAGCTGGTGTCCGAGGGGGGACTTGAACCCCCACGCCCGATAAAGGGCACTAGCACCTCAAGCTAGCGCGTCTGCCATTCCGCCACCCGGACCGGGTGTTGTCTCCGCGGCCTCGTCGGCCGCGCTGACAGATGTAACTGTAGCAAAGATCGGCTTGTGCTCCCAAAACGGGTCGGTGGGGTGGAGTGGGGGTTGCGGGGGCGTGTCGCCGTGTTTCGTGGGGGTGGATCCGGGTGGGGGGCTGGGGGAGGATGGGCGGACGTGCTCGTACGACCTGGGTGCAGGTCCCGGGGATGGCGCGCTGGTGCGTCCGTGCGGGCCAGAGACGAGGAGTGACCCGTGAGCGAGCAGCGGAGCGAGCCGAAGGTGACGGCTGAGTCGGAGGTCGCGGAGATCTGCCGGGATCTGATCCGCATCGACACCAGCAACTACGGCGACGGCTCCGGCCCGGGGGAGCGGAAGGCCGCCGAGTACGTGGCGGAGCAGCTCGCCGAGTTCGGTCTGGAGCCGCAGATCTTCGAGTCGGCCAAGGGCCGCGCGTCGACCGTGGTCCGGATCGAGGGCGAGGACCGCTCCCGTCCGGGCCTGCTGATCCACGGCCACACCGACGTGGTGCCGGCCAACGCCGCGGACTGGACGTACGACCCGTTCGCCGGCGAGATCGCGGACGGCTGCGTCTGGGGGCGCGGCGCGGTCGACATGAAGGACATGGACGCGATGACCCTGGCGGTGGTCCGCGACCGGCTGCGCACCGGGCGCAAGCCCCCGCGGGACCTGGTGCTGGCCTTCGTCGCGGACGAGGAGGCGGGCGGCACCTACGGCGCGCGGTTCCTGGTGGACAAGCACCCGGACCTCTTCGAGGGCGTCACCGAGGGCATCGGCGAGGTCGGCGGCTTCTCCTTCACCGTGAACGACCAGGTCCGGCTGTACCTGGTCGAGACGGCCGAGAAGGGCATGCACTGGATGCGGCTCACGGTCGAGGGCCGGGCCGGGCACGGGTCGATGGAGAACGACGACAACGCCATCACCGAACTGTGCGAGGCGGTGGCACGGCTGGGGCGGCACAAGTTCCCGCTGCGGATCACCAAGACCGTCCGGGCCTTCCTGGACGAGCTGTCCGACGCGCTCGGCGTCGAGCTCGACCCGGAGAACATGGACGAGACGCTGCGGGTGCTCGGCGGCATCGCCAAGATGATCGGCACCACGCTGCGCAACACCGCCCAGCCGACCATGCTCGGCGCCGGCTACAAGGTGAACGTGATCCCCGGACAGGCGACCGCGCACGTGGACGGGCGCTTCCTGCCCGGCTACGAGGAGGAGTTCCTGGCCGAGCTGGACAGCGTGCTCGGCCCGCGCGTGAAGCGGGAGAGCCTGCACTCGGACAAGGCGATCGAGACCAGCTTCGACGGAGCGCTGGTGGAGGCGATGCAGACCGCGCTGCGGGCGGAGGACCCGATCGCGCGCGCGGTGCCGTACTGCCTCTCGGGCGGCACGGACGCCAAGTCGTTCCAGGACCTCGGCATCCGCTGCTTCGGCTTCGCGCCGCTGCAGCTGCCGCCGGAGCTGGACTTCGCCGGGATGTTCCACGGCGTGGACGAGCGGGTGCCGGTGGACGGGCTGAAGTTCGGCGTGCGGGTCCTGGACCGGTTCATCGACGCCTGCTGAGCGGCGGAGCGAAGCGCCGGCGGGCGGCCGGCGCAGCGGCGGGCGCACTGCCCGTGCGGCCCGCACTGTCTGCACTGCCCGTACGGCCCGTTCCCCGGGGTTGCCGGGGGCGGGCCGTACGCGCGGGGCCGCGGGGCAGCCGTCAGCATTGTCCGAGCTAATGATTTGGGGCAGCCCGAAGGAGATCAAGAGAAACGATTCTTCCCTTGATTTCGGGTCGACCGCGTGTGCGACGCATCACCGTTGCGGGTGAATGGGCAAAGGCCTCCGTACCCCGTTTGCCACACCCTCGTTCACTCCTATGCAGCCCGCCGAACGGGTTGCGTTGTCCATACAGGAGGAATGATGAAGGTCAAGAAGATCGCCGCTGTTGCCGCTGCCACCGGTGGCCTGGTCCTCGCCGCGGCCGGTGTCGCGTCCGCCCACGGCGGCGCCGCCGCCAACGGTGTGGCCGCCGGCTCCCCGGGCGTCGTTTCGGGCAACCAGGTCCAGATCCCGGTCCACATCCCCGTGAACGTCTGCGGCAACACCATCAGCGTGATCGGCGTGCTGAACCCGGCGTTCGGCAACCACTGCGCCAACTTCTAAGCGCAGGTTGATCGCGTGATCGGCTGATCATCGGATCGACTCACTGTGCCCCCGGGTGGCGGACGCGCCGCCCCGGGGGCGCTTGTGTGTCCGGAGCCGGGAGGGGGGGCGTGGGTCCAGGAGCGGCTGTGAGCCCGGTGGTGCTCGTGCGTTCGGGCTGTCGCTCGATCAGGTGAAGCAGGTTTGGTCGGCTCAACCTCCTCCGGTGCGCCTCGTTGTCCCCTGTGCACTCGAATACCTCGCCCGTTATTCGGAAATTCCGACTTTCGGCAGGTATTAACGTCGTCTCGATACGTCAGGGGAAAATATGAGGAATGTAGCCAAGAAGGGGATCCTCACGGCCGTGGCCACCGGCAGCGTGCTGGCCTCGACCGCCGGCTACGCCTACGCGGGCGCGGAGGCGCAGGGGGGTGCGGTCGGTTCGCCCGGCGTGGCCTCCGGCAACTCGGTGCAGGTGCCGGTCGACGTGCCGATCAACGCCTGCGGCAACACCGCGGACGTGATCGGCGCGCTGAACCCGGCGTTCGGCAACCGCTGCGCCAACTCCGACAGGCGCGGCGGTTCCGGTCACGCCGCGCACACCGCCTCGGGCTCGTCGGCCTCCGGAACGGCGGCCGGTTCGCCCGGCGTCGCCTCCGGCAACAGCGTCCAGGCGCCGGTGCACATCCCCGTCAACGCCTGCGGCAACTCGGTCGACGTGGTCGGCGTCGGCAACCCGGCGTTCGGCAACGGCTGCGGCAACGAGGGCAGCCCGGTGGCCACCCCGCCCGCCAAGCCGGACGACGACTGCCCGGAGGGCCACGGCTCCCACAACCCGCCGCCGCCCGGGACGGGCCAGCCGTCCACGCCCCCGCAGACCGGTGGGGAGACCCCGCCCGGCAACCCGCGGACCGGCAACCCGTCCACCACCATCCCCGGGGCGCCCACGGGCGCCGGCACGGTCGCCACGCCGTCCACGGGCGCACCGGCCGCGCCGACGGCGGGCGGCGGTCAGAGCGGCCAGGGCGGCCAGGGCGGTCAGGCCGTGCCGGCCGCCGCCCGCCAGGCGAACGACACCGCTGCGGGCGGCCAGGCCGCCACGGGCAGCCAGCTGGCCTCGACCGGCGCCGGCAGCACCGAGCTGATGGGTGCGGCCGGCCTGGCGCTGCTGCTCGGCGGCGGCGTCCTCTACCGCCGCGCCCGCGCCGGCGCCCGTTGAGCGGACGAGCGCGCGGAGGAGTGAGCGAACGGAGGGGTTGAGCGGACGGCGCGGCTGAGCGGACGCCGCGCCCGCCGGTCGATCGACCCCCCGGCCCGCAACAGCGGGCCCACGCCACGCGCCCGCGGCCGTCCGGACCCTCCGGCGGCCGCGGGCGTGGGCACGTCCGGGCCGAGTAGCCGGATTCGGCGGACGACCCCGGTGCGCACCGTCGTACGGTCGCGGCGGCGGGCCTTGGCGCGACGCCTCGCGTGACGCCTCAGAGAGCCGGACTCCTCACCAGCTCCTGATCTGCCGGATGATCCGCCGCCGCAGCAGCACCGTCCGGCTGCCGTCCGGGAACAGTCGCAGTCTGTCCAACTCCCAGTGCCCGTACTCGGCGTGCTCGGTGAGCAGTTGGCGCGCCGCGTTGCGGGTCGTCCCGCGCGGCATGCGCAGCGACTGGTACTCGTACTCCGGCTGCCGGACAGACTTCGGTGGGGTCAAAACGCTCCTCCTGAGGGACACCTGAACGCAAGCGTACGGCCTGCCTCCGACAACCGGCCCGGGTATTTTCGGTCGTGCTCCGGCCGGTCCGGCGGACCGTGCTCCTGACAGTGCATCAGCTCCGTTTCCGCTGCTGACGGGATACCCCGATCGCGGCTTGCGAAGCGGCACTCGAACAGCCCGGCCGTGCCGTTTTCGCACCCCGCGCCTGGGGCGTGCGCGGTCACAGAACCACGCGGATCGGACATCAGGGGGGAAGTTGCGGTGAAATCGAGGGTGTAGGTGACAACCGCTGTGCGTACCGGCACCGAGGGGAGATAGCGTCTGCACCATGTCTGATGCCGCGCAGCCAACCCTTGCCGAGGTACGCGCCGCCGCCGAGGCGGTCAAGGCCGCCATCGATCGTCACCTGGAAGCGGTGTCAAGCCCCAACGCAGCGGACGATCCCGCCGTGTTCACCGCCTACGAGCAGCTGGCCACGGCGGCCATCGCCTACGACCAACTCCTTTACGAGGCCTACGACGAGGTGACCCCGTTCGAGGTCCCCGGCGACGAGGGTCCGGGCGGTTACCTCGGGCCCGAGCAGCCGGAGGCGATCAGTGTGCTGATCCGGCGCGACTACCACGTGGTCGACCCGAAGCGGCTGCGCGCCCAGGCCGAGCGGCTGGAGGAGTCGCTGACCCCCGGCGGGGCCGGGACGGCCGAGGTCAACGCCGCGATCGGTGTGCTGTTCGGCGAGTACGAGCCAGACGAGATCGCCGCCCGCAGCGAGGAGTTCGGCCTGGAGGAGGGCGATTCGACGCTCTGGGTCGCGGCCGCCGAGCCGACCGAGCCGGGGGAGTGGCTGCCCGAGCCCTTCGAGCACGCCGATCCGCAGCTGCTGATCTGCCGGTTCGACGTCAGCGAGGTCTACGACGACGAGGACCCGGACGACTGACCGTTCGGCTCCACCGTCCACCGCTCGCCCGCACCGCTTCTCCCGCACCGTTCGCTGCGCCGCCAGGGGCGGTACCGGGGCACTCGGCCCCGGTACCGCCCCGACCTGCGGCGCGCACCTGCGGGCGGCCCTGAGGTGGCTCACGGAGCGGAGCGGGGCGGCTCAGCGGGCCGCGAGCGCGCCGAGTTGGGTGGGCAGGGTCTCGTTGTCCTCGACGTGCCATTCCTCGGTGATCCGTGTCGCGCCGACGTGCTGGATGTCGATCGCGTTGAGGGTGCGGGCGTCGGCGGTGGTGGCGGTGCCCGGCGCGACCGCGGCGGCGGTCAGGGCGGCGAGTCCGGCGGCGGCGATGCGCAGGCGCTCCGGTGTGGGCATGGTTTCGGACATTCCTCTCGGGCGGCGGGGCCGTGGCGGTCAGAGCTGGCGCAGTGCGCCGCCGTCGACGGCCCACTCGGCGCCGGTCACCTGGCCGGCGAGCGGCGAGACCAGGTAGGCGATCACCCGGGCGACGTCCTCGGGCGTGCCGAGGCGGGCGCTCGGCAGACGCCGGACCTCGTGGACGAAGTGGTCGATCGCCGCCTCGACCGGCAGGCCGAAGGAGTCGGCGAGCTGCTCGGCGAACCCGCCGGGCGCGTCCCAGAGCCGGGTCCGGGTCGGGCCGGGCGAGACCACGGTGGAGCGGACTCCCCGCGGGCCGAACTCGACCGCGAGCGACTTGGAGAGCGAGAGCAGCGCGGTCTTGGCCGCCGCGTAGTCCACCAGCGGGCTGTCCGGCAGCCGGGCCGCCTCGCTGGCGACGTGCACCAGGGCGCCGCCGCCGCGCAGCAGGGCGGGCAGCGCGGCCCGGCTCATCCGCACCGCGGAGTGGAAGTTGAGGTCGAAGGTGGCCAGCCACTGCTCGTCGGTGACCTCCAGGAAACCGGCCCGGGCGTCCAGCCCGCCGACGTTGTTGACCAGGGCGTCGAGCCGGCCGTGTTCGGCCAGCACCTGCTCGACGATGCGGGCGGCCGCGCCGGGCTCGGTGACGTCGGCGGCCACCGCCCGCACCCGCGCCCCGAGCTCCTCGACGCCGTCGGGCTTGCGGGCCACCCCGACCACGGTGGCCCCTTCGGCGGCCAGCAGGCGCACGGTGGCCTCGCCGATCCCGGCGGAGGCACCGGTGACGACGACCACTCTGTCGGTGAGCTGAAGATCCATCGGACGGTACTCCTCGGTTCGCTGGGATGTGCTTCCACCTGTGCTTCCACCCTCCGCTGAACTGCTGGTATTCGTCCAAGGCATGGTTTCTACCGGTGCCATGACGGCTGTTTATGGCAGGGGCGCCCGGGACCCGGGCAGGGCATGCGAAACGGGCGGTCCCCCGGAATCGGGGGACCGCCCGTGGGCGTGGCGCCGCGGTGCGGGGTCAGTACGCCTGGACGGCGTTCTCCGCGAGGATGGCGCGCAGGCGGGTGGTGCGGGGCCGGGCCGGCCGCTCGGTGACGGCCTGGAGCAGGGCCGGACCGGCCGCGTGGACCACCGAGAGGTGGCGCTCGCCGCGGCCGAACGCGGTGTAGACCCACTGCCGGGTGAGCGCGGTGCCCGCGTCCTCCGGCAGGACGACGACCGTGCCGGGCCAGCGGCGGCCGACCGCCTGGTGGACGGTCAGCGCCCAGCCGTGCCGCAGGCGTCCGGCCTCGGCGGGCGGGACGGTACGGCGGGAGCCGTCGGCGTACTCCAGGTGCAGGCCGGTGGCG
Organism: Kitasatospora sp. NPDC058170; assembly: GCF_042883905.1. Classification (NCBI taxonomy): domain Bacteria; kingdom Bacillati; phylum Actinomycetota; class Actinomycetes; order Kitasatosporales; family Streptomycetaceae; genus Kitasatospora; species Kitasatospora sp. NPDC058170. Next base: position 112,197 of record NZ_JBHVUV010000027.1, on the reverse strand, counting down.
TCGCCGTCGACCACCCGGGCGGGGCGGGTGACACCGGGCGCGGGGGAGTCGACCACCCGGTCGCCCGGGTCGAAGCCGCCGAAGCGGCCGGGGCCGGGGTTGAGCCGGGCCTTCGCCGCGGCGTTGAGCGCCCGGGTGCCGGCGCCGCCGCCGTGGCCGGGGGTGAGCAGGACCACCTGCTCGGCGGGGATGCCGAGCGCGCGCGGGATGGAGTCGGTGAGCAGCTGGATGGCGCGGTGGACGGCCTCGCCGGCGTCCTTGGCGGTCAGGATGACCACCTCCTTGTCCGGTGCCTCGACCGGCTGGAGCTCGCCGATGCCGACGCCGGAGACCAGCTCGCCGATCGGACCGAAGTCCGGGGTGCGGGAGGCCACCGAAGGGCAGACCTTGGCAGCCAGCAGGTCGGCGAAGAACCGCCCGGGACCGGCCGACCACAGCTGGCCCGGATCGCCGCTGAGGACCAGGCGGGTGCCGTCGGCGAGGGACTCCAGGAGGGTCGCGGCCAGCTCGACGTCGAGCAGCGGGGCGTCCAGGACGACCAGGAGGTCGAGGGCCAGCGTCCCGTCGGGGGAGCGGCCGGGGCCGTCGGACCCGGTCAGCAGGCTGGTGAGCGTGGCGATCCGGAGGGCCGGCGCGTCGTCGGGGGCGGCCTCGGCGGCCAGCGCGGCGAAGGCGTCCCGGCCCTGGTCGGTCCAGGTGGCGGCCCAGGTGCGCAGCCCGAGGGCGGCGGCGGCCCGCAGCAGCGCGGCGGGCTCGGCCCGGGCGGCCTCGCCGCCGGTGTGGGTGACCAGCGCACTGTCGGCGACCGCCCGGATCAGGGCGGCCGCGGAGGAGGAGGGGGCGGCCGAGGCGGCGGCCTCCCAGGCGGCCGGGCCGGGAACGACGGGGTCGGCGGTCTCGCCGAGCTCCTCGGACTCCCGGCCGTCACCGCCATCGGCGTCACCGGCCTCGGAAGTCTCGGCGTTCTCGGCATCTTCGGCGGCCTCGGGCTCTTCGTCGTCCTCGACGTCCTCCGGGTCCTCGCCCGCGAGGAAGGTGGACATCAGTCGGACCAGACCGTCCGCCAGGCTCTCCTCCGCCAGCGCCAGCCGCTCCAGTGCGAGCAGGGTCCGGGTCGGGGGCTCGTCGTCCTCGTCGTCGGACCCGGCCTTCGCCTCGGCGCCGGTGAGCTCCTCCTGGAAGGGCATCGCGCGGCCGTCGACCATCGCCGCCTGCAGGGCGGCCGCCGAGTCCGGCAGGCCGAGGCGGTCGAGCCCGGCCGCCACCTCGCCGATCTCCATGGCGGAGTGCCCGCGCAGCGCGGCCTGCTCCAGCACCCACGGCACCAGCGCCTGGGCCCGGCGAGGGTCGCCCGGGCCCGCGGCGGGGCCGAGCAGCCCGCGGGCGAAGCCGTCCGCGTGCTCGGGGTGGACGCCGGGCAGGGAGAGGACCGCCCAGGGGTCGGCGCGCAGCTGTTCGGCGGCGCCGTCGCCGAACTCGGCCACGGCGGCGGCCGCGAGGTCGGTCGGTGCGCCGCCGGCGGCCAGCACCTCGGCGGTGTCGCGCAGGGCCTGCGCCCGCTGCTCGTCGGTCTCGGCGCGGACCGGCCGGGCGGCCTCGGTGGAGGCGACGGGCCCGGCGGCCCCGGAGGCCGCAGCCGCGGCCTCGCCCGGTTGCTGCCCGACCGCGCGGACCGCCTCCGCCAGCGCCGCGATGGCCGCCGCCTTGTCACCCGCGCCGGTCACGCCGCCCCCGGGCGCACTGCCCTGCGGCGTACCGGCCCCGAGCGCACCGGCCTCCGACCCGCCGGCCTGCGGCGTACCGGCCTCCGGGGCGTCGCCCTCGGGCGCACCCGTGCCGATCACGCCGTCCTCCGGCGGGCCGTCCGCTGCCGCCGCCTCCACCGCCGAGCCGTCCGCCACCGAGACGTCCGCCGTACCGCCCGGAGCGTCGTTCTCCGTGTTGCCCATCGTCCGCTCCAAAGGTCACTCCACAGCCGGGCACCGGTACCGCGGGCGCGAGCGCGCGGCGGGTGCGGTCAAACGTCGTTCGTCACCGGGTGGCCCGAGCCCTAGAGCTCGCTCCACCCCTGGTCCGGGTACCGGTGCACCGGCGACGAGATGTCATCGAGCGCACCGCGGATCTCACCCGGAAGCGTAAGCGCCTCCACTGACAGCGCCGCCTGCAGCTGTGTCAGGGTCCGCGCCCCGACCAGCGCGGCGGCGACACCGGGCCGGTCCCGGACCCAGGCGAGCGCCACCGCGAGCGGGCTGCTGGCCAGACCGTCGGCGGCGGTGGCGACGGCGTCCACGATCCGCCGCGAGCGCTCCCCGAGGTAGGGCTGGACGAAGCCGGAGAGGTAGGGCGAGGCGCCGCGCGAGTCCTGCGGGACGCCGTGCCGGTACTTGCCGGTGAGCACGCCCCGCCCGAGCGGTGAGGCGGCGAGCAGCCCGATCCCGCCGTCCTGCGCGGCGGGCAGCGCCTCGCGCTCGATGCCGCGCTGGAGCAGCGAGTACTCCAGCTGCACGCCGGCCAGCGGCACCCGCCCGTGGTGGGCGTGCTGCCAGGTGGCGGCCTTGGCGAGCTGCCAGCCGCTGTAGTCGCAGACGCCGACGTAGCGGGCGCGCCCGGAGGCGACGGCGATGTCCAGGGCGCTCAGAGTCTCCTCGACGGGCGTCGTCGGGTCGAAGGCGTGCACCTGCCACAGGTCGACGTAGTCGGTGCCGAGCCGGCGCAGCGAGGCGTCCAGGGCGGCGAGCAGGTGGCCGCGCGAACCGTCGAAGCGCCGGCCGGACTCCGGAACGCTGCCCGCCTTGGTGGCGATGACGAGTTCGGAGCGCGGGATCAGGTTGTCGGTGAGCCGGGAGAGCAGGTACTCGGCGCCGCCGTCCGCGTAGACGTCGGCGGTGTCGACCAGGTTGCCGCCGGCGTCGACGAACTCCTTGAGCAGGTCGGCCGCCTCGTGCTCGTCGGTGTCGCGGCCCCAGGTCATGGTGCCGAGGCCGAGCCGGGAGACCTGCAGCCCGGTACGGCCGAGGTGACGCTTTTCCATCGGGCGGGCCCTCCAGTGGCCGATAACGTCGACAACGCCGGTACCGTCCGTCACACCGGTGGCGCCCGGACGTCGGCAACGCCGGTGAACCCGGCAAACGCGCAGGTGGGAAGAGGCTCCCCCACGTCGGCTGAGCGTAGCGGCCGGGGTCCGGACAGGTGCGCAGACCCGCAGGGCGGCCACCGTGCGCCCGGCTCGCCGGAATGTGACCCGGCACACCCCTACCGGCCAGTAGCATGACGGCCGGACGCGCGGTTACCCTCGCGATCAACCGGACTGGAAGGCAGGGCACATGCGACTCGGCATCAACCTCGGCTACTGGGGACTCGGCATGGACGCCGACAACATCGCGGTGGCCCAGGAGGCCGACCGACTGGGCTACTCGGTCTGCTGGGCGGCCGAGGCGTACGGCTCGGACGCGGCGACCGTGCTGTCGTACGTCGCCGCCAAGACCGAGCGGATCGACGTCGGTTCGGCGATCTTCCAGATCCCGGCCCGCACCCCGGCGATGACCGCGATGACGGCCGCCACCCTGGACACCCTCTCCGGCGGGCGGTTCCGGCTCGGCCTCGGCGTCTCCGGCCCGCAGGTCTCCGAGGGCTGGTACGGCGTGAAGTTCGACAAGCCGCTCGCCCGCACCCGCGAGTACGTGGAGATCATCCGCAAGGCGATGTCCCGCGAGCGCCTGGTCCACCAGGGCGCCAACTGGACGCTGCCGCTGCCCGGCGGGCCCGGCAAGCCGATCAAGCTCACCGTGCACCCGGTGCGCGAGCACATTCCGCTGTACATCGCGGCGATCGGCCCGAAGAACCTGGAGCAGACCGGCGAGATCGCCGACGGCTGGCTCGGCATCTTCTTCTCCCCCGAGCACGCCGCGCTCTCGATCGACCCGCTGCGGGCCGGCCGCACCAAGGCCGGGCAGACCCTGGAGGGCTTCGACCTCTGCCCGACCGTCACCATCGCGGTCGGCGAGGACATCAAGGCCGGCGCCGACGCCCAGCGCTCCTACGCCGCGCTCTACATCGGCGGCATGGGCAGCAAGGACAAGAACTTCTACAACCAGCTCACCCGGCGGATGGGCTACGAGCAGGCGGCGGACGAGATCCAGGAGAAGTACCTCGCCAAGGACTACGCGGGCGCCGCGGCCGCCGTCCCGCACGACCTGATCGACGCCACCTCGCTGATCGGCGACACCGCCCGGATCGCCGACCGGATGCAGGCCTACGCCGATGCGGGCGTCACCACGCTCACCCTGGCCCCGGCCGGGTTCAGCCTGGAGGAGCGGGTGCAGGCGCTGCGCACCGGCGTCGAGGCCCTGGAGCGCGCCGGGCTGGCCTAAGAGGGTCTGAGGGCCTGAGTGCCTGATCGCGAGGGCCGGCGGGCCGGCGGGCTGGCGGGTCGGTGGGCGCACGGCTCACGGACCCGCCGGCCGTCACAGCCAGCCGTGCCGCTTGAACACCCGGTGCAGGACGGCGCAGACCAGCACCATCAGCCCCACCGCGGCCGGGTAGCCCCAGGGCTGGTGCAGCTCGGGCATGTGCTCGAAGTTCATGCCGTACACGCCCGCGATCATCGTCGGGACGGCCGCCAGCGCCGCCCACGCCGAGATCTTCCGCATGTCGTTGTTCTGCTGCACGCTGACCTGCGCCAGGTTGGCGCTGAGGATGTCGGACAGCAGCCGGTCCATGCCCTCCACCTGGTCGTTGGCCCGCGCCAGGTGGTCGGCGACGTCCCGCAGGTAGGGCAGCGCCTCGGGGCGGACGAACGGCACGCCGCCGCGCTCCAGGCGCAGCATCGGCTCGACCAGCGGGCCGGTGGCCCGGCGGACCGCGACCAGCTGGCGCTTGTAGCCGTAGATCCGGCCCGCGGTGTCCCGGCCGACCCGGCCGGGGGCGAAGACGTCGGCCTCCAGCTCGTCCAGGTCCGCCTGGAGGGCGGTGGCCACGTCGAGGTAGCCGTCCACCACCGTGTCGCAGACCGAGTGCAGCACCGCGCTCGGCCCGTACCGCAGGACGTCCGGCTGCTGCTCCAGCTCCGCCCGCAGCTCGCCGAGCGGGCTGTCGGCGCCGTGGCGGACCGTCATGACGTAGCCGTCCCCGACGAAGATCATCACCTCGCCGGTGGTCACCGCGTGCCCGCCGGGGTGGTAGCCCACGGTCTTGAGCGCGACGAACAGCGAGTCCTGGTACGCCTCCACCTTGGGCCGCTGGTGGGCGCCGACGGCGTCCTCGACGGCCAGCGGGTGCAGCGAGAACTCCGTGCTGACCAGGTCCAGTTCCTCGGCCGTGGGCTCGAACAGGCCTATCCAGACGAAGCTGCCGTCGCCGGCCGCCCGCGCGGCGGCCAGGGCGTCCGAGTAGTCCTCGGGCCCTTCGATGCGGCGGCCGGCACGGTAGAGGGCGCAATGCACGATCATGCGGGCCATTGTGGCCGCTCGCGACGGACATCGGCGCCATCTCCACCGGAAGCGCACACCCGCGGGCCACCCCCGCAGGCCACGCCCCAGCGCACCCCGCAGCACCTCCGCAGCGGGCCCGCAGCGCACCCGCGACCGCCGCGGCACCCGGCCGCGGGCGTTGTCGTACGCTAGGCCCCATGCCCACCCTGCTGCTCGTCCGCCACGGCCGCTCCACCGCGAACACCGCCGGAATCCTGGCCGGTTGGACGCCCGGGGTGGACCTCGACGACACCGGGCGAGCCCAGGCCGAGGCACTGGCCGGCCGGCTCGCCGGGATCCCGCTGGCGCAGGCCGTCAGCAGCCCGCTGGAACGCTGTCGGCAGACTCTGGAGCCGCTGCTCGCCGCCCGGCCCGAGCTGGGCGGGCCCGCCCAGGACGACCGCCTCGGCGAGTGCCACTACGGCGAGTGGACCGGCCGCCCGCTCGCCGAGCTGGCCGGGGAACCGCTCTGGCGCACCGTCCAGGACCACGCGGCGGCGGCCGTCTTCCCCGGCGGGGAGTCGCTGCGCGAGCTGAGCCACCGCACGGTGGACGCGGTGCGCGAGTGGAACGGGAAGATCGCCGCCGAGCACGGCGAGGACGCGGTCTGGATCGCCTGCTCGCACGGCGACGTGATCAAGGCCGTGGTGGCCGACGCGCTCGGCCTGCACCTGGACCACTTCCAGCGGATCAACGTCGACCCCTGCTCGGTCACCGCGATCCGCTACACCCCCCAGCGGCCCTTCGTGCTGAGAATGGGCGACACCGGCGACCTCTCCTCGCTGGCACCCAGGCCCGGCGGCGGGGGCGCCCCGGCGGGCGACGCGGTGGTCGGCGGCGCCACCGGCACGGCCTGAGCCGGCCGCCCCGGCCGACGGCCCACGTCGACCGCCTCACCCCGACCGCCCGGCGTCAACCCGCCCGCGTCAACCGCCCCGCGCCGACCGCCCGGTCGATCGCCGGGCCCGCCCGGCTCGGGCCGGTTCGGTCGCCCGGCCGCCCGAACACCCCGGCCTCCGGTCCGTGCGGCAAGCCGCCCGCCGCAGGTCACCCGCCCGTAACGGGCGCGGCGCCCCGGGCCCGGCCCGGAAGTCGTAGGGTGACTAACGAGCCCGCGCAGGGGCCCAGCCCGTCACGTCCAGTCCAGCCACGGCGTCGGAAGACGTCGGAACGATCGAAACGATCCGGAGCGAGAGCGTGCCCCGTCAGGTCTTCTTCTACGACCAGCCCGAACGGTTCGTGGCCGGTACCGTCGGCCAACCCGGCGCCCGGGCGTTCTACCTGCAGGCCAGCGCCCGGGGCCGGATCACCAGTGTGCTGCTGGAGAAGACCCAGGTCGCCGCGCTGGCCGAGCGGATAGAGGAGGTCCTCGACGAGGCCCTGCGGCGCAGCGGCGGCGACGCCGCGATCCCCGCCGCCGCCCCGGTCGACCTGCTCGACACCGCCCCGCTCGACCTGCCGCTGGAACAGGAGTTCCGGGTCGGGACCATGGCGCTGGCCTGGGACAGCGTCGACGCCTGCCTGGTGGTCGAGGCCCAGGCGGTGATCGAGGAGGAGGAAGCGGAAGAGGACGAGGCCGCCGCCGAGGCCGTCTTCGAGGACGACGAGAACGGCCCCGACATGCTCCGGGTACGGCTCTCCGGCGCGATGGCCCGGGTGTTCGCCAAGCGGGCGCTCGACCTGGTCGCGGCCGGCCGCAAGCCCTGCCCGTTCTGCAACCTGCCGCTCGACCCGGAGGGCCACCTGTGCCCGCGCGCGAACGGTTACCGGCGCTGAACACCGACACCCCTCCCCAGGCCGACCCGGTGGCCGGCGCAGCCCTGGCGGCCGACGTGCCGACCGCGCTGAGCCTGCTGCGCGAGGGCGAACTCACCGTCCACGGGCGGCTCACCGACGCCTCCAACGCCGCGCTGTACTGCAGCATCAGCGCGGACGGGCGGTCCGCGCAGGCCGTCTACAAGCCGGTGGCCGGCGAACGCCCGCTCTGGGACTTCCCCGACGGCACGCTGGCCGGCCGGGAGGTCGCCGCCTACGAGGTCGCCGCCGCCACCGGGTGGGCGCTGATCCCGCCCACCGTGCTGCGCGACGGCCCGCACGGGCCCGGCATGGTGCAGCTCTGGGTCGAACCCGACCCGGGCGCCGACCCGCTGCTCGCCCTCCAGGACCCGGCCGGTCCGGAGGCCGGCTGGCTGCCGATCGTCCGCGCCGACGTCGGCGGCGGGCGCACCGCGCTGCTGGTCCACCCCGACGACCGGCGGCTGCGCCGGCTCGCCGTCCTGGACGCCGTCCTCAACAACGCCGACCGCAAGGGCGGCCACCTGATCGCGGCCGCCGACGGCCGGATCTACGGCATCGACCACGGGGTCACCTTCAACACCGAGGGCAAGCTGCGGACCCTGCTCTGGGGCTGGGCCGGTGAGCCGCTTCCCGCCGAGGCGCTGGAGGTGCTGGCCGACCTGGCCGGGCAGCTGGACGGCGCGCTCGGCGAGCGGCTGGCCCCGCACCTGACCGCGGCCGAACTCGCCGCCGCCCGCGCCCGGATCGCCGAGCTGCGCGGCACCGGCCGCCACCCGCTGCCGTCCGAGGAGTGGCCCGCCATCCCCTGGCCGCCGATCTAGGGCCCGCCTTCAAGGCGGCTCCGCAGCCCGGTTCGGGGCCCGGTCCCGTGCCGGGGCGTGCATTGGTCTGGACCGGTGCGGTGGACGGGTCGCACACTGCTCCGATGAACGAGCGACGGACGACCCCGGACCGGGCCCGGACCACCCCCGCCCCGGCCATCCCACCCCGGACCGCGCCGTGAACGCCGCCCGCGCACTGGACCTGCCGCTGCACCGCTTACAGGTCCCGCTGCCGCACCTGCTGCCGTTCGCGATCGGCACCTTCGACACCATCGGCCCGCTCTCCCGGGCCGGCTTCCCCCACCGGCACTCCTTCTACGAGATCGTCCTGGTCACCGGCGGCCGCGGCGCCCACGTCGTGGACCTGGTGCACCGGCCGCTGCAGCCACCCCAGTTGTGCGTCATCACCCCCGGTCAGGTGCACTACTGGGACGACGCGGACGACCTGGCCGGGCACGTCGTCCTGTTCAACGAGGACTTCCTGCTCTCCAACCCCCGGGACCTCGTCTCGCTGCGCACCCTGGCCGCCCGGCCCGGACTGCGGCTCGGCGAGCAGGCCGCCCCGATCATCGCGCTGCTGGCGGACATGGAGCACGAGTTCCGCTCCCGCCCGGCCGGCTACCCGGGTGTGCTCCGGGCCCTACTGCACGTCCTGATCGTCCGCGCGCTGCGCGCCCGCGCACCCGAGGAGGGCGCCGCCGCGCCCGGCCGTCCGGCCGAACTGGCCGCCGCCTTCACCAGGTTGATCGCCGAACCGGGCGGGGTGCGGCGCTCGGTCGGCTCCTGCGCCCAGGAGTTGGGGGTCTCGCCCGGCTATCTGCACACCCTGGTCAAGCAGTCCACCGGCCGCACCCCCGGCCGGCTGATCCGCCAGCAGCAGACCCTGGAGGCCAAACGACTGCTCGCCTGCACCGAACTGACGGTCCGACAGATATCCCGGGAGACCGGCTTCGACGACCCGGCGTACTTCTGCCGGTTCTTTCGCAGGGAGACCGGCATGACGCCGGGGGAGTTCCGTGCCCGGGTCGGAGGAAATCACCACGATCCCCGGATCGGGTCCATCGCGGCCGCGCCGGACGGCCCGTAGGTTTCCTACTGGCCGCCGGTGGCCGCCCGCTGCGGAGGGCGGCCACCGGCCCGGTCCTTGTCATGCCCCCACCATGACAAGGGCCGACCCCCGCTTTCCCCCACGTCTCTCTCAGCGAAGGAGTCGGCGCATGCCCGCACCCGAAGAGCCCGCGACCGGGCCGGAGGGCCTGATCGACCGCCGGATCAGCCGCAAGACCGTCCTGAAGGCCGCCGCCGTCCTCGGCACCGCCCCGCTGCTGATCGGCGGCGGCGTGGCCCTCGCCCGCGACCGGGTCGGCACCGGCGAGGCGCCCGGTCTGACCCCCGCCTGCCACGACGACGACGATCCGACCATCGAACAGACCGAGGGCCCCTACTTCAAGCCGAACTCCCCGCTGCGCACCTCCCTGGTGACGGCGAACACCCCCGGCACCCGGCTCACCGTCAGCGGCTACGTCTTCGGCCGGGCCTGCCTGCCGATCGCGAACGCCCTGCTGGACTTCTGGCAGGCCGACGTCAACGGCGCCTACGACAACGTCGGCTTCACCTTCCGCGGCCACCAGTTCACCAACGCGCAGGGTGCGTTCACCCTCTCCACGATCGTCCCCGGCCTCTACCCGGGCCGCACCCGGCACATCCACGTGAAGGTCCAGGCCCCGGGCCGCCCGGTCCTCACCACCCAGCTGTACTTCCCCGGGGAGCCGCGCAACAGCACCGACACCATCTACGACGCACGGCTGCTGATGAACGTCCGCCAGGTCGGCTCGGCGAAGGAGGGCACCTACGACTTCGTCCTGAACGTGCCGCAGACCCCCACCACGCCGCCCACCAGCCCGAGCCCCACCACGCCGACCACCCCGCCCACCACGCCCCCGACCACCCCGCCCGGCGGCAGCTGGGCCGCGGGCACGCTCTACAACGCGGGCGACCGGGTCACCTACGCCGGCGCCTCCTACCGGTGCCTCCAGGCACACACCGCCATCACCGGCTGGGAGCCGCCGAACGTGCCGGCCCTCTGGCAGCGCGTCTAGGTCCTGACCTAGCGGCTCCGCGCGCACCCCGAGGGCCGGGCGCCCGGCCGGCGGCAGGGCCGGCCGGGCGCTCATCCGCGCATCCGACGCACCGTCGACTTATTCCCCGAAGAACGTCCGAAAGCAGTCAATGGCTGGTCCTTATCAGTAAGGAACCGCTCGGACAACGAATCCAGTCGATCTTGTGCACTGGTTAGGCTTTCAAATGTTCGCAAGGTTAAAGTCAGTTCCATGCATGCCTGGCCCGCCTCCGAGGTTCCCGCCCTGCCTGGTCAGGGGCTCCCCCTTCGTATCCACGACACCGCAGCGGGGTGTATCCGTGAGGTCGTGCCGCAGGACGGCACCGCCCGGATCTACGTCTGCGGCATCACTCCCTACGACGCGACCCACATGGGCCACGCCGCCACCTACAACGCGTTCGACCTGGTGCAGCGGGTGTGGAAGGACGCCGGCCACGACGTCCTCTACGTCCAGAACGTCACCGACGTGGACGACCCGCTGCTGGAGCGCGCCGTCGCCACCGGCCAGGACTGGACGGCGCTCGCCGAGCGCGAGACCGCGCTGTTCCGCGAGGACATGACCGCCCTGCGGCTGCTCCCGCCGGCCCACTACATCGGCGCCGTCGAGTCGATCCCGTGGATCGTCCCGCTGGTCCAGAAGCTGCTGGAGAGCGGCGCCGCGTACCGCGTCGACGGCGACATCTACTTCTCCGTCGAGTCGGACCCGCACTTCGGCGAGGTCTCCGGCCTCACGACCGACGCCATGCGGCCGGTCTTCGCCGAGCGCGGCGGCGACCCGGACCGCCCGGGCAAGCGCCACCCGCTGGACGCCCTGCTCTGGCTCGCGGCCCGCCCCGGCGAGCCCGCCTGGGACACCGAGCTCGGCCACGGCCGCCCCGGCTGGCACATCGAGTGCGTGGCGATCGCCCTGAAGTACCTCGGCATGTCCTTCGACATCCAGGGCGGCGGCAGCGACCTCTCCTTCCCGCACCACGAGATGGGCGCCGCCCACGCCCAGGTCGCCACCGGCGACCGCCCGTACGCCAAGGCCTACGTGCACGCCGGCATGGTCGGCCTGGACGGGCACAAGATGTCCAAGTCGCGCGGCAACCTGGTGTTCGTCTCCGCGCTGCGCCGCGAGGGCGTCGACCCGGCCGCGATCCGCCTCGCGCTGCTCTCGCACCACTACCGCGAGGACTGGGAGTGGACCAAGGGCACCCTGGACGAGGCCCTGGAGCGCCTCGCCCGCTGGCGTGCCGCCGTGTCCCGGCCGGACGGCCCGTCGGCCGAGGGACTGCTCGCCGAGGTCCGCGAGGCACTCGCGCACGACCTGGACGCGCCCGCCGCGCTGGCCGCGGTCGACCGCTGGGCCGACCGGCAGGAGTCCGCGGGCGGCACGGACATCGGCGCGCCGGGCCTGGTCTCGCGCACCGTGGACGCACTGCTCGGCGTCGCGCTCTAGTGCTGCGTCAGGCAACTTTTGCCCGTCAAGGAGCGGCGTCCGGTGCGTGCTATCGGCGTGCCGGCCGGAAGCCCTCGTACTGGACGTACTTGGGCTTTCGGCCGGTGCGGCGAGAGTGCGTGCCGGGCGTCGCGACGGGGCGAAGGTTGCCTGACGCGGCACTAGGTCCTGACGGACCGGGCCGGACGGCCCGCAGCACGTCGAAGACAGCACACCGAAGGGGTGCCGGGAGACTTCTCCCGGCACCCCTTCGACGTGCGTGCCTGCCCGCCGCCGGCCCGCCCGGTCACCCGGCGGCCGGTCGCGGATCAGTCGTCCGCGTCGCCCTCCTGGGCCTCCCGGGCGCCGGGCGCCTCGGGCTCGCTGGGCCGCTCCGCCGTGGCGTGACCGGCGACCGGCTTCTCGCCCGTCGGGCCGACGTTCTCCCGGCGGCGCAGGTAGCGCTCGAACTCCCGGGCGATCGCGTCGCCCGAGGCCTCCGGCAGCTCGGCGGTGTCCTGTGCCTCCTCCAGCTGCTGCACGTACTCGGCCACCTCGCTGTCCTCGGCGGCGAGCTGGTCCACGCCCAGCTGCCAGGCCCGGGCGTCCTCGCCCAGCTCGCCCGGCGGGATGCGCAGGTCCAGCAAGTCCTCCAGCTTGTTGATCAGCGCCAGGGTGGCCTTGGGGTTCGGCGGCTGCGCGACGTAGTGCGGCACCGCCGCCCAGAGCGTCACGGCCGGCACCCCGGCGTGCGTGCAGGCCTCCTGGAGCACGCCGACGATCCCGGTCGGGCCCTCGTAGCGGCTCTCCTCCAGGTCCAGCCGCTGGGCCAGGTCGGGGTCGGAGGTGACCCCGCTGACCGGCACCGGGCGGCTGTGCGGGGTGTCGCCGAGCAGCGCGCCCAGGATCACCACCAGCTCGATGCCCAGCTCGTGCGCGAAGCCGAGCAGCTCGTTGCAGAACGAGCGCCAGCGCATGCTGGGCTCGATGCCGCGCACCAGCACGACGTCCCGGGTCTTGGGCTCCGTGACCCGGATCACCGAGAGCCGGGTGGTCGGCCAGGTGATCCGGCGGATTCCGCCGTCCAGCCAGACCGTCGGCCGGTTGACCTGGAAGTCGTAGTAGTCCTCCGCGTCCAGGGCGGCGAACACCTTGCCGCTCCAGGTGTCGTCCAGATGCGCCACGGCCGCGGAGGCGGCGTCGCCGGCATCGTTCCAGCCCTCGAAGGCGCAGACCATCACCGGGTCGATCAACTCGGGAACATCTTCCAGCTCGATCACCCAGCGTCTCCCTCCGGTCGGCGGTCGTCCGTGCCAGGCCCCGGGCGGGCTGCCGGGGCTTCGGCGGGACGGCTGCCGACTGTCGAACCTCTCGTCACCCATGGAACGCCTCGCTCCATGGTCCCTACCTGCCCAGCCTACGGGCTTTGATGCGCACCTCGGCCGGGCACCGGGACAGTCTGGGGGAGCGGGGCGCCGGGATCCAGCGGTTATCCGCGGGCCGCCGAGGGCGCCCCGCCGGGCCTGGTCCCGGGCGCCACCTAGCGCGGGCCGGCGGCCGCGGTGACGGCCGGGAGGTAGCCGAGGGACTGGCCGTCGGCGGTGGGGTGGAAGGACTCCCAGAGCCGGGGGAGGACGATGCCGGTGATCCACTCCCGGCCCGCCGGGGCGCACACCTCGTGGCCCTCGAACGCGGTCCGGACGTCGGCGAACGCGAAGCCGCGGGTCTCGGCCTGACGGCGGACGAGCTCGTCCAGCTCGTCGGTGAGCGCGTTGAACCGCTGCCGGCGCGGGTCGGTGCCGATCAGGCAGGTGGTGCCGGTCCGCAGCAGGTGCGGGTAGCCGGTGACGACGACCCGGGCAGCCGGGGCGGCGGCCCGGACGCCGTCGTAGAGCTCCGCGAGCCGGTCCGGGAGCTCCTCGCGCAGCCGCCGCTCGGCCTCGTCCAGGGTGCGGTCGCAGCGGCTCTCGGTGGTCAGCGGCTGGAGGCAGTCGCCGGCGGCCTGGGCGAAGCCGAGGTCGTTGCCGCCGGCGGTGAGGGTCACCAGTCCGGTGTCCGCCGCCACCCGGGGCAGCTGGTCGCGCCGCACGTCGGCGGTGGTGGCGCCGCTGCACGCGGCGGCCAGGAAGGCGGTGGCGCCGTGGTCGGCGGCCCAGAGCGCCGGGTAGGCGTTGGCGCTGCGGTGGCAGTCGCCGCCGTCCTGCTCGTAGCCGCCGGCCCCGGCCCCGGCGGCGTAGGAGTCGCCGAGGGCGGCGTACCGGGGCGGGGCGTCCAGTGCGGAGGTGTCCACCGCGCGGGCGGGGCCGGCGGCGGTGAGGGCGAGCAGGGGGGTGGCGGCCAGGGCGGCCAGGAGGCGGTGGCGCTGCACGGCGGTACTCCGGGGGTTCCGGCGGCCGGGCGCGGTCCGCCTCGGCCCATCGGGCACGGATCGTAGCGGAACGGGCACGCACAGTCGCTGTCGTGCCCGCGTGGCGGGGCGGCGCGATGATGGAGTCGGGGCCGGACGGCGGGTGTGAGGAGCCGGGCGGATGAGCAGATGGCTGTGGATCGGCGCGGGTGCGGTGGTGGCGGTCGGCGCCGGGGCGGCGGTGGCCGCGGCGGCGGCCGGCCGGCGGCTGCCGGTGGAGCACGTCACCGAAGGCGGGCTCGACCTGGCGCAGCCGCCGGGCGCGGTCTGGGACGTGCTGACGGACATCGACCTGTACCCGGCGTGGCGCCCGGGCCTGTCCCAGGTGGAGCGGCTGCCCGCGGCCGGCGGCCGGGTCCGCTGGCGCGAGTACGACCGGCACGGGCACACCACGTACGAGGTGGTGGAGAGCGAGGCGCCGCACCGGCTGGTGACCGGCATCGCGGACCAGGACCTGCCCTACGGCGGCACCTGGACGTACACCCTCACCCCGGCCGGCGAGGGCTGCACCCTGACCGTCACCGAGCGCGGCGAGGTCTACCGCCCGGTGTACCGCGCGGTCTCGCACTACGTGCTGGGCGAGGACAGCTCCGTCCACCGCTACCTGGGCGCGCTGGCCCACCGGCTGGCGTAGGCCGGCCCCGGCGGGGCGCGTCCGGGCAGGCCCGGCGGCCCGGGTTCAGCGCACCCAGCCGCGCCGGTAGTCGGCCCAGTTCTCCTCGGTGGCGGCGAAGTCCACGTACAGCCCGACGCCGAAGTTGCGCCGCTGGAGGTCGTGGCGGCCCAGGCCGAGGCGGATGCCCCGGATGGCGGCGTCCACCGTCTCCGCCTTGCCCCAGTGCCCCCACTTGTCCTCCCAGTAGAACGGCAGGCCCATCAGCAGGTCCACGTCCTTCGGGGTGGCCTCCAGCGCCAGCTCGGTCTGCAGGGCGTTGTACCCGCCGTACAGCGAGGCCGTCGGCATGCTGGAGTCGTACGTCATCACCGCGATCTGGTCGACCCGGCGGGCGGTCTCGGCGAAGTAGGCCTGGTCCCACCACTTGCCGTGGTCGGTGAGCAGGATGCCGGCCGAGTGCAGCCCGGGCAGCGGGTCGATCTGCGGGGCGGCCACCGAGAGCGGTGCGCCGCGCGCGGACGTCACCTCGCGCACCTGGTCCAGCAGCGCCAGCCAGCCGGCCGAGCCCGGGCGGATCGGCTCCATGTCGAAGTGCACCCCGTCGAAGCCGAGGTCCAGGACGGACCGCGCGGAGGCGGTGACCCGGTCCCGGGTGGCCGCGTCCTCCAGGTCCAGGGCGTCCTTCTCCGGCTTCACCTCGTCGCCGAGCCAGCTCTGCACCCGGATGCCGGGCAGCGCCCGGTGCACGGCGTCGGTGAACCAGCGGGCCCGCGGGTGGACGGCCTCGGGCAGCGAGCCGTCGTGCTCCAGCGGGCCGGTGTGCACGTACAGGTCGTGGATGCCGGTGCCGGCGAGCCGGGCGGCGAGGGCGGTGAGGTCGGCGTCACCCTTTCGGCCGTCCACCCAGGCGTGGCCCAGCCAGACCGCGTCCCGGCCCCTGGTCCGGGCCTCGGGGGACGGCTCCCCGACGTACTGCAGCCGCAGTGCCAGGGCCGCCGTGCCCGGCGGCGCGAGCAGGACGGCCGGGAGCAGCAGGCCCACGGCCAGGGCCCGCTGCCACCGCGACCACCCCCGCCACCGCAGGCGCACGGCCCGAAACGGCGCCCCCAGCGCCGTTCGAACCCGACGGGCATGTGTCCGGAACCTGGCCATCGTGTTGCTCCCCCTTTGCGGCCGAGCGCTCAGGATACGAAATGCTCCAACGGCTCACGCCGTGGGCCGGATACCCTGGCCACGTGCGGCCCCGAGTCAGCGGGGTCGCAAAGCCGACAGCCGTCGCACCCAGGGAGAAGCCCCATGGCCACTGCAGCCGACCCGTCCACCATCCAGCAGATCCGCGCGAACGCGTTGCGCGAGGCACTCGCCACCCGCGTGGTCGTGGCCGACGGGGCGATGGGCACCATGCTCCAAGCCCAGGATCCGAGTCTGGAGGACTTCCAGAACCTGGAGGGCTGCAACGAGGTCCTGAACGTCACCCGGCCCGACATCGTCCGCTCCGTCCACGAGGCCTACTTCGGTGTGGGCGTGGACTGCGTGGAGACCAACACCTTCGGCGCCAACTTCTCGGCCCTCGGCGAGTACGACATCGCCGAGCGGATCTTCGAGCTGTCCGAGTCCGGCGCCCGGATCGCCCGCGAGGTCGCCGACGCGCACGCCGCCGACGGCCGGACCCGCTGGGTGCTCGGCTCGATCGGCCCCGGCACCAAGCTGCCCACCCTCGGCCACGCGCCGTACGAGGTGCTGCGCGACGGCTTCCAGCTGAACGCGGCCGGCCTGATCGCGGGCGGCGCGGACGCGCTGCTGGTGGAGACCAGCCAGGACCTGCTGCAGACCAAGGCCGCCATCCTCGGCTCGAAGCGCGCGCTCGCCGAGGCCGGCCTCGACCTGCCGGTGCTGGTGCAGGTGACCGTGGAGACCACCGGCACCATGCTGCTGGGCTCGGAGATCGGCGCCGCGCTGACGGCCCTGGAGCCGCTGGGCATCGACTACATCGGCCTGAACTGCGCCACCGGCCCGGCCGAGATGAGCGAGCACCTGCGCTACCTGGCCAAGAACGCGAAGATCGGCCTGTCCTGCATGCCGAACGCCGGTCTGCCGGTGCTGGGCAAGGACGGCGCGCACTACCCGCTGTCCCCGGAGGAGCTGGCCGAGGCGCACGACACCTTCACCCGCGAGTACGGCCTGTCGCTGGTCGGCGGCTGCTGCGGCACCACCCCCGAGCACCTGCGCCAGGTGGTCGAGCGGGTCCAGGGCCGGCCGGTCGTCGTCCGCACCCCGCAGCCGGACCCGTCCGCGGCCTCGCTCTACCAGGCGGTGCCGTTCCGCCAGGACACCTCGTACCTGGCGATCGGCGAGCGCACCAACGCCAACGGCTCGAAGAAGTTCCGCGACTCGATGCTGGCGGGGGACTGGCAGGCCTGCGTGGAGATCGCCCGCGACCAGATCCGGGACGGCTCCCACCTGCTGGACCTCTGCGTCGACTACGTGGGCCGCGACGGCGTCGCCGACATGAAGGAGATCGCCGGCCGGCTGGCCACCGCCTCCACCCTGCCGATCGTGCTGGACTCCACCGAGCCGGACGTGCTGCGCGCGGGCCTGGAGTCGCTCGGCGGCCGCGCGCTGCTGAACTCGGTGAACTACGAGGACGGCGACGGCCCGGACACCCGCTTCGGGCGGATCGCCTCGCTGGCCCGCGAGCACGGCGCCGGCCTGATCGCCCTGACCATCGACGAGGAGGGCCAGGCCCGCACCGCGGACACGAAGGTCGCGATCGCCGAGCGGCTGATCGCCCAGCTCACCACCGAGTACGGCATCGACGAGGGCTCCATCCTGGTCGACTGCCTGGCCTTCACCCTGGGCACCGGGCAGGAGGAGTCCCGCCGGGACGGCATCGAGACCATCGAGGCGATCCGGGAGCTCAAGCGCCGCCACCCGGACGTGCAGACCACCCTGGGCCTGTCCAACATCTCCTTCGGCCTCAGCCCGGCCGCCCGCATGGTGATCAACTCGGTCTTCCTGAACGAGTGCGTGGAGGCCGGCCTGGACTCCGCGATCGTGCACGCCTCGAAGATCCTGCCGATGGCCCGGATCCCCGAGGACCAGCGGGAGGTCGCGCTCGACCTGGTCTACGACCGCCGGGCCGAGGGGTACGACCCGCTGCAGAAGCTGCTCCAGCTGTTCGAGGGCGTCTCCTCGACCTCGATGCGGGCCTCCAAGGCCGAGGAGCTGGCGGCGCTGCCGCTGGAGGAGCGCCTGCAGCGCCGGATCATCGACGGCGAGCGCAACGGCCTGGAGGCCGACCTGGACGAGGCGCTGGTCGAGCGCCCCGCGCTGGAGATCGTCAACAGCACGCTGCTGGCCGGCATGAAGGTGGTCGGCGAGCTGTTCGGCTCCGGCCAGATGCAGCTGCCGTTCGTGCTGCAGTCCGCCGAGGTGATGAAGACCGCGGTGGCCCACCTGGAGCCGCACATGGAGAAGTCCGACGACGAGGGCAAGGGCACCATCGTGCTGGCCACCGTCAAGGGCGACGTCCACGACATCGGCAAGAACCTGGTCGACATCATCCTGTCCAACAACGGCTACAACGTGGTCAACCTGGGCATCAAGCAGCCGGTCTCGGCGATCCTGGACGCCGCGCAGGAGCACCGCGCGGACGTGATCGGGATGTCCGGCCTGCTGGTGAAGTCCACCGTGATCATGAAGGAGAACCTGGAGGAGCTGAACCAGCGCAAGCTGGCGGCCGACTACCCGGTGATCCTCGGCGGCGCGGCGCTCACCCGGGCCTACGTCGAGCAGGACCTGCACGAGATCTACGAGGGCGAGGTCCGCTACGCCCGGGACGCCTTCGAGGGCCTGCGGCTGATGGACGCGCTGATCGCGGTCAAGCGCGGGGTGCCCGGCGCCAGCCTGCCGGAGCTCAAGCAGCGCCGGCACGCCCGGGTTGAGGTCGAGGAGCCGGAGGAGGTCAACCTCGGCCAGGTCCGCTCCGACGTCTCGGTGGACAACACGGTGCCGGCCCCGCCGTTCTGGGGCGACCGGATCGTCAAGGGCGTGCCGTTCGCGGACTACGCCTCCTGGCTCGACGAGGACGCGCTCTTCAAGGGCCAGTGGGGCCTCAAGGCGGCGCGCACCGGCGACGGGCCCTCGTACGAGGAGCTGGTGGAGACCGAGGGCCGGCCGCGGCTGCGGATGTGGCTGGACCGGCTGCAGACCGAGGGCTGGCTGGAGGCGGCCGTGGTCTACGGCTACTACCCGGCGAACTCCAAGGGCGACGACCTGGTCGTCTACAACGAGGACGGCTCCGAGCGCACCCGGTTCACCTTCCCGCGCCAGCGGCGCGGGCGCCGGCTCTGCCTGGCGGACTTCTTCCGCCCGGAGGAGTCGGGCGTCAAGGACGTGGTGGGCCTGCAGGTGGTCACCATGGGCAACCGGATCTCCGAGGCGGCCAACGAGCTGTTCGCCAACAACTCCTACCGCGACTACCTGGAGCTGCACGGCCTCTCGGTGCAGCTCGCCGAGGCGCTGGCCGAGTTCTGGCACGCCCGGGTCCGCTTCGAGCTGGGCTTCTCCGGCGAGGACCCGCAGGACGTCAAGGACATGTTCGCGCTGAAGTACCGGGGCGCCCGGTTCTCGCTCGGCTACGGGGCCTGCCCGGAGCTGGAGGACCGCGCGAAGATCGCCGAGCTGCTGAGGCCGGAGCGGATCGGCGTGGTGCTCTCCGAGGAGTTCCAGCTGCACCCCGAGCAGTCCACCGACGCGATCGTGATCCACCACCCGGAGGCCAAGTACTTCAACGCGCGGTAGCCCCCGCGTCGCGTACCGTTCGCCCTTTCCGGGCGGTCGGGGCGTATCCTGGATCATCCTGAACGGGCCGGTCCGCTCACCAGCGGGCCGGCCTGTGCCATCCCCAGGGCCCTGCGGCCCGGGGCACGGACGGAAGGACTCCCCCCATGACCACCATCTCCACCGCCACGCGCACCCTCGACCAGGGCGACGGCCGGGGCCTCCAGGCGGTGCTGCTGGACATGGACGGGACACTGGTGGACACCGAGGAGTTCTGGTGGCAGGCCGAGGCCTCGCTCTTCGCCGAGCTGGGCTACGCGCTGGACGAGAAGGACCGGGTCCACGTGGTCGGCGGCCCGATGAGCCGGGTGCTCGACTACCTGATCGGCGCCACCGGGGTGGACATCGCGCCGGCCGATCTGACGGTGCTGATCAACCAGCGCTTCGTGGACCTGCTGGCGGGCGGCGTGCCGCTCATGCCGGGCGCCGAGCGGCTGCTCAACACCCTTGCCGCGCACGGGATCCCGGCCGCCCTGGTGTCGGCCTCGCACCGGCACGTGATCGACATCGTGCTGGAGTCGCTGGGCTCGCGGCACTTCGCGTTCTCGGTCGCGGGGGACGAGGTGCCGCGGACCAAGCCGCACCCGGACCCGTACCTGGAGGCGGTGCGTCGGCTCGGCGCCGAACCGGCCCGCTGCGTGGTGGTGGAGGACGCGCCGACCGGGGTGCGCTCGGCCGAGGCGGCCGGCTGCCCGGTGATCGCGGTGCCCTCGGTGGCGGCGATCGAGCCGGCCCCCGGACGGCTGGTGCTGTCCTCGCTGGAGCAGGTCGATCTTGAACTGCTGCGCTCGCTGGTCGCCTCGCGCGTGTGATTATCGTCTCATTGCGGCGGCATCCTACTCGCCGGTAAGCGGTCGGAACCAGCCGCATTCCGGGGTCGTCCCGGGAGAAAACGGGCATTGCCTGACAACTCGTCGGATCGCCGCCGCGGATCCGTCCCCTCGTGTCCCAACTGTCACCTGTACGCGTACCGGTGCCGCGTGTTCGATATGGCACGCTACTCCAGTTCGTTCCCCACCCCCCGAGCCCTGCCACCGCCACTGACGGCCAACCCCGTCCGTCCGCGGTCGCACGGCCCGGCCCGCGCGCGCCCTCCGCAACCCCGGAGGCGGACCCCACCGCGGGCCGACCGGCCCCCTGCCGGACCGCACCCAGAAGGACGCGACGCGTGAAGAACTCAGCTGAACGACTGGCAGTGCTCGGCTGTGCCGGCCTGGTCGCCGTCTCCGTGGCCGGCTGCGGCTCGGTCACGGACGCCGTCAAGGGGGACGGCGACAAGGCGATCACCATGGGCACCACCTCGCTCACCAGCGTGCTGGACCCGGCCGGCGCCTACGACGCGGGCTCCTGGCTGCTGCTGCGCAACACCTTCCAGTCGCTGCTGACCTTCCCCGCGGCCTCCAGCTCGCCGAGCCCCGACGCCGCGCAGTCCTGCGAGTTCACCGCCGGCGACGCCACGCTCTACCACTGCACGCTGCGCGCCGGCCTGAAGTTCTCCAACGGCCACCCGCTGACCGCCGCCGACGTGGTGTTCTCCATCGAGCGCAGCAAGAAGATCAAGGACGAGAACGGCCCCTCCGGCCTGCTCGACTCGATCAAGTCCGTCGAGGCCAAGGGCGACACCGAGGTGGTCTTCCACCTCTCGCAGCCCGACGCGGTGCTCCCCGCCAAGCTGGCCGGCCCGGCCGGTGCCATCGTCGACCACCAGGTCTTCCCCGCCGACAAGCTGCTGGCCAACGACCAGCTGGTCGGCTCCGGCCCGTACAAGATCGACTCGGTCGACACCATCACGGCCGGCAGCGGCGCCAAGATCCCGGGCAAGGTCGTCCTCACGCCCAACGACAAGTACACCGGCGACGCCAAGCTGCGGAACAAGAAGTTCACGCTCCGCTACTTCGACAAGGCCGTCGAACTGAAGGCCGCGCTCGACAAGGGCGACGTCGACCTCACCGACAACAGCCTGGAACCCAACACGGCCGCCCAGATCCGCTCCGACCAGCAGGGCGGCAAGACCGACCTGCAGGTCGTCGAGGGCGACAGCAACGACACCCGCTCCCTGGTCTTCAACACCAAGGACGCCACCGGCGGCAACCTCGCCGTCCGGCAGGCCGCGGCCCAGCTGATCGACCGCAAGGCGCTCGCCCGCGACGTCTTCGCGCGCACCGTCCAGCCGCTGTACTCGATGGTCCCGGCCGGCGTCATCGGCCACAACACCGCCTTCTTCGACAAGTACGGCGACCAGGACGTCAACAAGGCCAAGGCGATCCTGACCGCCGCGAAGGTCCCGCTGCCGGTCAAGCTGAACCTCACCTGGTCCCGCTCGCGCGCCGAGGGCGCTGAGTCCGACGCCCTGAAGAAGCAGCTGGAGGCCGGCGGCCTCTTCCAGGTCACGGTCCAGCAGGAGGCGGACTGGGACACCTTCAAGAAGGGCTGGACCGAGAGCAAGTACCAGGCGTACATCATCGGCTGGTTCGCCGACTACCCCGACGCCGACAACTACGTGGCGCCGCTGATCGTCGAGGGCGGCTCGTACCACCACGGCTGGGACGACCCCCGGATCAGCCAGAAGCTCGTGCCCGAGAGCCTCAAGCAGGCCGACCGCGGCGCCGCCGCCGCGACCTTCAACCAGATCCAGGCCATCGTCGCCGAGAACGCGCCGCTGATCCCGCTGTTCCAGAACAAGGCCTTCTTCGTCTCCCGCTCCAACATCACCGGAGTGGAGTCGACCGTCGACACCACCGGCGTCTTCCGCTTCTGGGAGATCAGCCGGGTCGGCAAGTAGCTCGGTGAACTGAGCCGCCCTCAGCACGGTGGCCCGTCCGCTCCCCCCAGGGTGCAAGGGGAGCGGACGGGCCACCGTCACATCCGGAGCCGCACGGGCTCAGAGCGCGCCCGGACGCACCAGCCCGCTCTCGTACGCGTACACCGCCGCCTGCACCCGGTCGCGCAGCTGCAGCTTGGTCAGCACATGGCCGACGTGCGTCTTCACCGTCGTCTCGCTGACGAACAGCTCCGCCGCGATCTCCGCGTTCGACAGCCCGCGCGCCACCAGCTTCAGCACCTCCAGCTCGCGCTCGGTCAGCGCGTTCAGCGCCTGCGGCGGCGCCTCCTCGCCCGAGGGCAGCTTGGTGGCGTACATGTCCAGCAGCCGCCGGGTGATGCTCGGCGCCAGCATCGCCGCGCCGTCCGCCACCACCCGGATCGCCTGCACCAGCTCCTCGGCCGGCACGTCCTTCAACAGGAAGCCGCTCGCACCCGCGCGCAGCGCCTCCACCACGTACTCGTCCAGGTCGAAGGTGGTCAGCACCAGCACCTTGGCCGGACCGTCCCGCCCCGGGCCGGCGATCCGGCGGGTCGCCTCCACGCCGTCCATCCTGGGCATCCGGATGTCCATCAGCACCACGTCGGGCTGCAGCGCCCGGACCTGGTCCAGCGCCTGCTGACCGTCACCGGCCTCGCCGACCACCACCAGGTCGGACTCGGCCTCCAGGATCATCCGGAAACCGGTGCGCAGCAGCGGCTGGTCGTCGACCAGCAGCACTCGGATCGTCACCTAGGACTCCTTGCTCATCGGATCCCCCGTGGGATCGTCTTCGTCGGACCTTCGGGCCAGCGGCAGCGGATACGGCGGGGGAGTACCGCCGAACTCCGGGCAGCTGGCCTGGTGGTCGCACCAGTCGCAGAGCCGGTTGCGGGTGGCCGGGAAGTCCCCGGTGGCCACCGCGAGCGAGATCCGCTCCCACAGCGCCTGCAGCTTGCGCTCCACCGCCAGCAGATCCGCCTCGTCCGGGTCGTAACTGACCACGTCCCCGCCACCGCCGAGGTAGACCAGCTGCAGCCGCCTGGGGATCACGCCCTTCCAGCGCCACACCACCAGGGCGTAGAACTTCATCTGGAACATCGCCTTGCCCTCGAAGTCCCGCGAGGGCGCGCGGCCGGTCTTGTAGTCCACCAACCGGACCTCACCGGTCGGCGCGACGTCCACCCGGTCGATGTACCCGCGCAGCAGCAGCCCCGACTGCAGGGCCGTCTCCACGTACAGCTCCCGCTCCACCGGGTGCAGCCGGGTCGGATCCTCCAACCGGAACCACCGCTCGACCAGCTTCTCGGCGTCCGCCAGCCAGCGGGTCAGCGCCGCGCCGTCCGGGTCGTCCGGGAACAGCGAGACCAGCTCCGGGCGCTCGCCCAGCAACCGCTCCCACTGCGGGCGCAACAGGCCCAGCGCCCGGTCCGGCGTCCGATCCGCCGCCGGGCTGTCGAACAGCCGCTCCAGCACCGCGTGCACCAGGGTGCCGCGGGTCGCCGCCTGACTCGGCGGCTCCGGCAGCCGGTCGATCACCCGCAACCGGTACAGCAGCGGGCAGGTCAGAAAATCCCCCGCGCGCGACGGGGACAGGCCGCTCGGAGGCGACGCCGGGCGCGCCGGAGCCGCGGCGGCACTGCTGTGGTCGGTCTGCTGCATACCCCGACCCTATTGCCCTGCGCTGTCATCCCGCTGCCACGGTGCTGCCACAACGCCCGCCCAGTGGGTATGAAGCCACCGAGAGGGGCGCGCGGAGCACAGCGGCCCAGATCACGTAGCGTGGGCGCACCGACGCGCGGTGCACGACGCGGGACTCGACCTGAAGGGATCACGGTGAGCGACAGCAGGGGTCGGCAGACCTCCGACCAGCCACCGCACGACGACCACGGCGCCCGCCCCGGGCCCCCGCCGCCGCCCGAGGAGCCCGAGCGGCGCGGCGGCATCCTGATGGGCCGCCCCTTCGGCGTGCCGATCTACGTCACCCCCTCCTGGTTCGTCATCGCCGCCCTCATCACCTGGGTCTTCGGCGGCCAGCTCGACCGCGTGCTCCCCCAGCTCGGCGGCACCCGCTACCTGGTGGCCTTCTCCTTCGCCGTCGCCTTCTACGCCTCCGTCCTCGTCCACGAACTCGCCCACACCCTGGTCGCCCTGCGCTACGGACTCGGGGTACGCCGGATCCAGCTGCAGTTCTTCGGCGGCGTCTCCGAGATCGAGAACGAGGCCGAGAGCCCCTGGCGGGAGTTCTGGCTGGCCTTCGTCGGCCCGCTGCTCTCCCTCGTCCTCGGCGGCGCCTTCTACCTCGCCGTCCAGACCGTCGAGCTCTCCACCGTGCCCGGGGTCCTGCTCACCGGCCTGATGGTCTCCAACCTCGTCGTCGCCGCCTTCAACCTCCTGCCCGGCCTGCCACTGGACGGCGGCCGGATGCTGCGCGCCGTCGTCTGGGCCGTCACCGGCAGACCGATGAGCGGCACCGTCGCCGCCGCCTGGGTCGGCCGCGCCCTGGCCATCGCCGTCCTGATCGGCCTGCCGCTGATCAGCGCCGCCCGCGGCGTCGAACGCAGCACCACCGACACCCTGGTCGACGCCGTCCTGGCCGCCGTCCTCGCCGCGATCATCTGGAACGGCGCAGGCGGCAGCCTGCGCAACGCCCGCCTCAAGGAGGCCCTGCCCGGACTGCGGCTGCGCGAGCTCGCCCGCCGGGCCGTCGAGGTCACCGCCGACACCCCGCTCGGCGAGGCGCTGCGCCGCGCCCGCGAAGGCGGAGCCGGCGCCCTGGTGATCGTCGACGGCCGCGGCGAACCCGTCGCCCTGGTCCACGAGTCCGCCGTCCGGGCCGTCCCCGAGCACCGCCGCCCCTGGGTCGCCGTCGGCGCGCTCGCCCGCGACCTCGAACCCGGCCTGCGCCTGTCCGCCGAGCTCACCGGCGAGGACCTGCTGCGCGCCGTGCGCACCACCCCGGCCGGCGAGTACCTCGTCGTCGAGGAGGACGGCCGGGTCTACGGCGTCGCCGCGCTCACCGACATCGAACAGCGCCTGACCGCCGCCGTCACCGGCCGGTGACCACCGCGGCCGGGCCGCGGTGATCACCGTGGTCGGGCGGAGCGCCTGCTTCCCTTAGGATTGTCCGCATGTCCGAACCGACCGGTGCCACCCGCCGACGCGGGCCCTTCCAGGTCGGGGACCAGGTCCAGCTGACCGACCCGA
Organism: Kitasatospora sp. NPDC058170; assembly: GCF_042883905.1. Lineage (NCBI taxonomy): Bacteria > Bacillati > Actinomycetota > Actinomycetes > Kitasatosporales > Streptomycetaceae > Kitasatospora > Kitasatospora sp. NPDC058170. Next base: position 86,700 of record NZ_JBHVUV010000027.1, on the reverse strand, counting down.
AGGGCCGCCACTACACGTTCACGCTCCAGGCCGGGAACCAGTTCCACACCCACAAGGGTGCGTTCCCCCACGACGAGCTGATCGGCGCCCCCGAGGGCACGGTCGTGCGCACCACGGGCAACGTCCCGTACCTCGCGCTGCGCCCCCTGCTCCCCGACTACGTCCTGTCCATGCCGCGCGGCGCCGCCGTGATCTACCCGAAGGACGCCGGGCAGATCCTCGCCATGGCCGACATCTTCGCCGGCGCCCGCGTGGTCGAGGCCGGCGTCGGCTCCGGCGCGCTCTCCACCTACCTGCTGCGCGCCGTCGGCGACACCGGCATGCTCGCCTCCTACGAGCGCCGCCAGGACTTCGCCGACATCGCCAAGAGCAACGTCGAGCGCTACTTCGGCGGACCCCACCCGGCGTGGAAGCTCACCGTCGGCGACCTCCAGGACAACCTGGTCGAGGGCGACGTCGACCGCGTCATCCTCGACATGCTGGCCCCCTGGGAGTGCCTGGACGTCGCCTCCAAGGCGCTCGTCCCCGGCGGCCTCATCTGCTGCTACGTGGCCACCACCACGCAGATGTCCAAGACCGTCGAGGCCCTGCGCGAGCACGGCACCTACACGGAGCCGCAGGCCTGGGAGACCATGGTCCGCACCTGGCACCTGGAGGGCCTGGCCGTCCGCCCGGACCACCGGATGATCGGCCACACCGGCTTCCTGCTCACCGCCCGCCGGCTGGCCGACGGCGTCGAGCCGCCGCTGCGCCGCCGCCGCCCCGCCAAGGGCGCGTACGGCGAGGACTACGACAACGCGACGGCCGAGCCCAGCCTCCAGGAGCGCGCCGCGGCCCGGGCCGCCTCCCGCACCTCCGGGGACGAGCAGACCGACCTCGGCTGACCGTACGCCCGACAGGGGTGGCACGAGGGGCTCACGCCCGCCGTGCCACCCCTTCGTGCTACCCGCGCACCCCGGGGCATTTCGCCGCCGCCGGCGTGTGGGACGATGCTCGCTCACACAGACCACAGGAGGGGAACGCCTGGTGGAGAGCGCGGTCGGGACGATGGCTGAGCAGCAGACCCCGCAGGGCCGGAACGGTCCCGCACACGCCCGTTCCGCGCCCTGGCACTGGGCCCTGGCGATCGCCGGCTGCGCCGCCGTGGTGGCCACCGCGCTCGCCGCCAACTCGGCCACCGGCACCCCCGGTCCGGTGCGCCCCACCGCGAAGGCGATACCGGTGGCCACCGCGCCCGACCCGGCGAAGGCCGAACTCCCGCTGGACTGCGGCCCGTTCCCGGTGAAGATCTCGGTCAGCTTCGCCGCCGACCTCGGCGACGGGCGGCCCGGCACCATCGCCGCCGCCCACTGCGCGGCCGAGAACGGCACCCCGCCCGACGCCGTCTACCTGCTCGGCCCCGGCCCCGGCGGCCGTCCCGCGGTCCTGGCCACCCTGCTCTCCGAGCGCGAGAACCTCACCGTCAGCCGGCTCGGACTGCGCAGCGACGGCGTCATCACCGGCCACGGGCAGGGGTATTCCAGCGACGACGTGCCGCGCTTCAGCCCGGACATCTCACTGGACCTCACCTGGACGCGCAAGGGCGGCGGCTGGGACCGCTCCCAGACCGCCGCCCCGCTCGCGCGGTCCTGACTGTTACTCGCCCGCTCGCCTCCGGGCCGCTCCGACCCGGCGGCGGTGCTGCTCGCCCGCTCGCCTCCGGCCCGCTCTGACCCGGTGCCGACGCTCCTCGCTCCGGCGCTCGTGCCTCGCTTGTCGCTCGTCACTTTCGGCACCGGCGCGGCCCTTCGGCTCGGGGCGTAGGGCAGTCCGCCTGGTCCGGTCAGTCCGCGTCCGGGCCGTAGACCTCGACCTGGTCGGTGGTGCGGCGCACGTGGATGCAGTCGCCGGGGCACTCCTTGGCGGAGTCCACCACGTCCTGAAGCAGCGTCAGCGGTACCGGGGCGCTCTGGCCGGGCTCCTGGCGCAACTCGTCGTCCGGGCCCTTCACATAGGCCAGTCCGTCGATGTCGAGCTCGAAGACCTCGGGCGCGTACTGCACACAGATGCCGTCGCCGGTGCACAGATCCTGGTCGATCCACACCTCCAGCGGCTCGCTCGCCGTCGCCTCACCGGTCACCGACATGGTCCCCTGCCGTTTCTGTCCCGGGTCGCCCCTGATTGTGGGCATTCCCGCCATTCGTACAACGATCGGACCGAAGGTCTCGGTCGCGATCGGATATCGACTCGCTCGACGATACATCTGGTCGGCTTTGGGCGGTGCGCGCTGGGTATCCCCTTAGCAGAGGGGAAGCACGCGAGGGCGAAGATCGGACACGCCCGTTCCATCTTTCTTGATCTAGGGGTTTACGGACCCCTGGTCCCAGGTAGGGTCTGGAAGCGTCCAGCTCCCCGGAGGAGGTGAGGACCGTGGCAGCCCACGATGACGACTACAACCGCAGCACCGGCAGGCCCGCTCGTGGTTCCGACGAGACCGCTCAGGTCTCGTACCTTGAGCAGGAAATCGCCGTGTTGCGCCGCAAGCTCGCCGACTCGCCGCGCAATTCGAGAATCCTCGAAGAGCGGATCGTCGAGCTCCAGACCAACCTGGCCGGCGTGACCGCCCAGAACGAACGGCTCGCCTCCACCCTGCGAGAGGCCCGCGACCAGATCGTGGCCCTCAAGGAGGAAGTGGACCGGCTGGCACAGCCCCCGGCCGGATTCGGCACCTTCCTCAGCCAGAACGAGGACGGCACCGCCGACATCTTCACCGGCGGGCGCAAGCTCCGCGTGAACGTCAGCCCCAACGTCGACCTCGACGAGCTGCGGCGCGGCCAGGAGGTGATGCTCAACGAGGCCCTCAACATCGTGGACGCGATGGCCTTCGAGAGCATCGGCGACATCGTCACCCTCAAGGAGATCCTCGAGGACGGCGAACGCGCCCTGGTCGTCGGGCACACCGACGAGGAGCGGGTGGTCCGGCTCGCCGAACCGCTCCGCGAGATCACCATCCGGCCGGGCGACGCCCTGTTGCTGGAGCCCCGCTCCGGCTACGTGTACGAGGTCGTGCCGAAGTCCGAGGTCGAGGAGCTGGTCCTCGAGGAGGTCCCGGACATCGACTACCGCCAAATCGGCGGTCTGGCCAACCAGATCGAGCTGATCCGGGACGCGGTCGAGCTTCCGTACCTGCACGCCGACCTCTTCAAGGAGTACGAGCTGCGCCCGCCCAAGGGCGTGCTGCTCTACGGCCCGCCCGGCTGCGGCAAGACGCTGATCGCCAAGGCGGTGGCGAACTCGCTGGCCAAGAAGGTCGCCGAGGTCACCGGCCGCCCGCAGGGCAAGAGCTACTTCCTCAACATCAAGGGCCCCGAGCTGCTCAACAAGTACGTCGGCGAGACCGAGCGGCAGATCCGCCTGGTCTTCCAACGGGCCCGGGAGAAGGCGAGCGAGGGCACGCCCGTCATCGTCTTCTTCGACGAGATGGAGTCGCTGTTCCGCACCCGCGGCTCGGGTGTCAGCTCGGACGTGGAGAACACCATCGTCCCGCAGCTGCTGGCCGAGATCGACGGTGTGGAGGGCCTGGAGAACGTCATCGTCATCGGCGCCTCGAACCGCGAGGACATGATCGACCCGGCGATCCTGCGGCCCGGCCGGCTGGACGTCAAGATCAAGATCGAGCGTCCGGACGCCGAGGCCGCGAAGGACATCTTCTCCAAGTACCTCAAGGGCACCCTGCCCTTCCACCCGGACGACCTCAAGGAGCACGGCAGCTCCGTCGAGGCGACGGTGGACGCGATGATCCAGGCCGTCGTCGAGCGGATGTACACCGAGACCGAGGAGAACCGCTTCCTGGAGGTCACCTACGCCAACGGTGACAAGGAGGTCCTGTACTTCAAGGACTTCAACTCCGGCGCGATGATCCAGAACATCGTCGACCGGGCGAAGAAGATGGCCATCAAGGACTTCCTCGACCACGGCCAGCGCGGTCTGCGCGTCTCCCACCTGCTCGCCGCCTGCGTGGACGAGTTCAAGGAGAACGAGGACCTGCCGAACACCACCAACCCGGACGACTGGGCCCGGATCTCCGGCAAGAAGGGCGAGCGGATCGTCTTCATCCGCACGCTGGTCACCGGGAAGCAGGGCGCCGAGTCCGGCCGCTCGATCGACACCGTCGCCAACACGGGGCAGTACCTGTAAGCGCGCAGTACCCGCAGGAGTACAACCCGCAGTACCCCGGGCCGCCCGCGGTCCCCGGAGCAGCACGCACCCCGTCCGGCTGTGGCGCCTCGCGGCCCCGCAGCCGGACGGCGCGTCTCGGGGGCCGCCCGTCGGTGCGGCGTTCTAGGCTCGACCCACCGCTCGCGGCACCTCGCCGGCGTCGGTGTTGTTCAGCGGTACGTCAGCGTGTCCCGCCCGTGGGGGGCGGCACACCGGGCAAGGAGGGCCGCATGACCGTACGGCGCGTGATGGGCATCGAGACCGAGTACGGGATCTCCGTGCCCGGGCACCCCAACGCCAACGCCATGCTCACCTCGTCCCAGATCGTCAACGCGTACGCGGCGGCGATGCACCGGGCGCGGCGGGCCCGCTGGGACTTCGAGGAGGAGAACCCACTGCGCGACGCCCGGGGCTTCGACCTCGCGCGCGACGTCGCCGACGCCAGCCAGTTGACCGACGAGGACATCGGCCTCGCCAATGTCATCCTCACCAACGGCGCGCGTTTCTACGTGGACCACGCACACCCCGAGTACAGCTCGCCCGAGGTGACCAACCCGCGCGACGCCGTGCTCTGGGACAAGGCGGGCGAGCGGATCATGGCCGCCGCCGCCCAGCGCGCCCTGGAACTGCCCAACGGGCAGACCATCCACCTCTACAAGAACAACACCGACAACAAGGGCGCCTCCTACGGCACCCACGAGAACTACCTGATGAAGCGGGCGACGCCGTTCGCCGACATCGTCCGCCACCTCACCCCGTTCTTCGTCTCCCGCCAGGTGGTCACCGGCGCCGGCCGGGTCGGCATCGGCCAGGACGGCTCCGCGCACGGCTTCCAGATCAGCCAGCGCGCCGACTACTTCGAGGTCGAGGTGGGTCTGGAGACCACCCTCAAGCGGCCGATCATCAACACCCGGGACGAACCGCACGCCGACGCCGAGAAGTACCGCCGGCTGCACGTGATCATCGGGGATGCCAACCTCTCGGAGATCTCCACCTACCTCAAGCTGGGCACCACCGCACTGGTGCTGTCGATGATCGAGGACTCCTTCATCGCCTCGGACCTCGCCGTCGACCAGCCGGTGCGCACCCTGCACCGGGTCTCCCACGACCCGACCCTCAAGCACCTGATCACCCTGCGCAACGGGCGCAAGCTCACGGCGGTCCAGCTCCAGCTGGAGTACTTCGAACTGGCCCGCAAGTACGTCGAGGACCGGTTCGGCACCGACGCCGACGAGCAGACCACCGACGTGCTGGCCCGCTGGGAGGACGTGCTGGGGCGCCTGGAGCGCGACCCGATGTCGCTCTCGCGGCAACTGGACTGGGTCGCCAAGCGCGAGATCCTGGAGGGCTACCGCAGCCGGGACGCCGTGGGGTGGGACAACTCGCGGCTGCACCTGGTGGACCTCCAGTACAGCGACGTACGGCCGGAGAAGGGCCTCTACAACCGCCTGGTGGCCCGTGGCAGGTTCGAGCGGCTGCTGACCGAGGCGGAGATCGAGCGGGCCGTCTCCAAGCCCCCGGAGGACACCCGGGCGTACTTCCGCGGCCGCTGCCTGGAGCAGTACGCGGAGCACGTCGCGGCGGCCTCCTGGGACTCGGTGATCTTCGACCTGCCCGGCCGGGACTCCCTCCAGCGGGTACCCACGCTGGAGCCGCTGCGCGGGACCCGCAACCACGTCAAGGAACTGCTGGACCGCTGTCGCACCGCCGAGGACCTGCTCCGGGTCCTCTCCGGCGGGTAACTTTTCGATCACCACGGGTGAACGCCCGTCGAATGGGAATCATCCGGGGTGGCAGCGGGTGTTGGACAGGAAGCGCCACCGGCAAACCGGGAGCGGTTGTCGCACCTTGTGTATAGGGTCGGTGCAGCAAGCAGCGACCAAACCGTGCCAGACGAATCGAGCGGGGTGAGGGAAATGGCGAGCAAGGACACCGACGGCGGCCAGCAGCGGGCGAACCGCTCCTCCGAGGAGGTCGAGGAGCAGACTGCGGAAGCGCAGAATTCCGACGACCTCAAGGAGCGCCAGGAAAAGCTCAGCGACGACGTCGACGCGGTTCTGGACGAAATCGACGAGGTACTCGAGTCCAATGCCGAGGATTTCGTGCGGCAGTTCGTGCAAAAGGGCGGCCAGTAACCCCGTCCGGGCATTCAGGGAATTCTCGGTTGCGACCGCCACGGCGGGCGGGCGGCGAAGGCCGTTCGTCCGCCCGGGTCCGGCCCCAGCCACGGGTGGATAGTGATCGCCGGGCGGGTAGGGTGCGGGCAGCGCGCGCTTCAAGCTACCTGGAAGGAATCGTGTGGAAGCCAACACTCGTGGCACCGGGCGTCTACCGGCTGCCTTCCTGACCCCGGGATCCTCGTCGTTCCTCGAGTTCCTGGCGGACCACCAGCCGGAGCTGATCCCGGGCCGCCGCGGCCTGCCCGAGGGGGCGGTCGTCGAGGCCCCGCACGGGACGACGATCGTCGCCGCGGTCTTCGACAAGGGCGTGGTCATCGCCGGTGACCGCCGAGCCACCATGGGCAACGTGATCGCCCAGCGGGACATCGAGAAGGTCTTCCCGGCCGACGAGTACAGCGCGGTCGGCATCGCCGGCACCGCCGGCCTCGCGGTCGAGATGGTCCGGCTGTTCCAGCTGGAGCTGGAGCACTACGAGAAGATCGAGGGCACCGTGCTCTCCCTGGAGGGCAAGGCCAACCGCCTGACCACCATGATCCGGGGCAACCTCGGCATGGCGATGCAGGGCCTCGCGGTCGTCCCGCTGTTCGCCGGCTACGACCTCGACCTCGGCCGCGGCCGGATCTTCAACTACGACGTCACCGGCGGCCGCTCCGAGGAGCGCGGGTTCGCCGCCACCGGCTCCGGCTCGGTCTTCGCCCGGGGCTCGCTGAAGAAGCTCTACCACAAGGACCTGACGGCCCGGCAGGCCTCCACCCTGGTCGTCCAGGCCCTCTACGACGCGGCCGACGACGACTCCGCCACCGGCGGTCCGGACCTCGCCCGCAAGATCTTCCCGATCGTCTCGCTGATCACCGAGGACGGCTTCCGCCGGCTCACCGAGGCCGAGGTGTCCGAGATCGCCGTCTCGATCACCGACGAGCGCCTGATCCACCCCAACGGCCCGCAGGCCCCGCTGCTCTAGCCATCACCTACCAAGGAAGGGACGACCGCCGGTGTCGACACCGTTCTACGTCTCGCCCCAGCAGGCCATGGCGGACCGCGCGGAGTACGCCCGCAAGGGCATCGCGCGCGGTCGCAGCGTGGTCGTGCTCACCTACACCGAGGGCATCGTCTTCGTCGCGGAGAACACCTCCCGGGCGCTGCACAAGGTCTCCGAGATCTACGACAAGATCGCCTTCGCGGCGGTCGGCCGCTACAACGAGTTCGAGAACCTGCGGATCGGCGGCGTCCGCTACGCCGACCTGCGCGGGTACTCCTACGACCGGGCCGACGTCACCGCCCGGGGCCTGGCCAACGTCTACGCCCAGACGCTCGGCACCATCTTCTCCTCGGTCGGGGAGAAGCCGTACGAGGTCGAGCTGATCGTGGCCGAGGTCGGCCGCACCCCGGACGAGGACCAGATCTACCGGCTCACGCCGGACGGCTCGGTCGTCGACGAGAAGAGCTACGTGGTGGTCGGCGGCAACGCCGACTCGATCGGCAACTACCTGGGCCAGCGCCACCGCAGCGGGCTGTCCCTCACCGAGGCGGTCAAGGTCGCCGTGGACTCCCTCGCCCGGGATCCCAACGGCGGCAGCCCGCGCACCCTGACCCCGGAGCAGCTGGAGGTGGCGGTGCTCGACCGCCAGCGCTTCCAGCAGCGCAAGTTCAAGCGGATCCTGGGCGGCCAGCTCGCCCGGCTGCTCGACGGGGACGAGTCCGCCGAGACGGACGACGAGGAGAAGCCGGCGGCCGTCCCGCCGGCGGACAAGTCGGACTAGCAAGACGGAGGGGTCCCGTACGGCGGCTGTCCGCCGTCGTGCGGGGCTTCCCCGGAGGCCCTCTCAGAGAACGGATGCCTCGTGACTCCTCCCCGACGGTCGAGACCGTGGGACTTCGAGCCCGCCTGACGGCCGGCCCCGGACAAGCCCTGCCCGCTGCCGAAGCAGGCGATCAGCCTTCAAGGCCTGCTGCGGCCCGGCGCCGCAGAGTTCAGGATCCCGATCCGCTCACCGGCCAGAACCGGTGATTCCTTCGAAAGAAGGTGCCATGGACCGCCGAATTTTCGGGCTGGAGAACGAGTACGGAGTCACCTGCACATTCCGGGGGCAGCGACGGCTGTCGCCGGACGAGGTGGCCCGGTACCTCTTCCGCCGCGTTGTCTCCTGGGGCCGCAGCAGCAACGTCTTCCTGCGCAACGGTGCCCGGCTCTACCTCGACGTCGGCTCCCACCCCGAGTACGCCACCCCCGAGTGCGACGACGTCGTGGAGCTGGTGACGCACGACAAGGCGGGCGAGCGCATCCTCGAAGGCCTCCTGGTGGACGCCGAGCGGCGGCTGCACGAGGAGGGCATCGCGGGCGACGTCTACCTGTTCAAGAACAACACCGACTCGGCCGGCAACTCCTACGGCTGCCACGAGAACTACCTGGTGGCCCGGCACGGCGAGTTCTCCCGGCTGGCGGACGTGCTGATCCCGTTCCTGGTGACCCGGCAGCTGATCTGCGGGGCCGGCAAGGTGCTGCAGACCCCGCGGGGCGCGGTCTACTGCGTCAGCCAGCGGGCCGAGCACATCTGGGAGGGCGTCAGCTCCGCGACCACCCGCTCCCGCCCGATCATCAACACCCGCGACGAGCCGCACGCCGACGCCGAGCGGTACCGCCGGCTGCACGTGATCGTCGGCGACTCCAACATGTCCGAGACCACCACCCTGCTCAAGGTCGGCGCCACCGACCTGGTGCTGCGGCTGATCGAGGCCGGCGTGGTGATGCGCGACCTCACCCTGGAGAACCCGATCCGGGCGATCCGCGAGGTCAGCCACGACCTCACCGGCACCCACCAGGTGCGGCTCGCCAACGGGCGGGAGGCCTCCGCACTGGACATCCAGGAGGAGTACTTCACCAAGGCGCTGGAGTTCGCGGACCGCAAGGGCATCAACACCGGCACCATCGCCACCGTGCTCGAACTCTGGGGACGCACCCTGGAGGCCGTCCGCAGCGAGAACCTCGACTCGGTCGCCACCGAGATCGACTGGATCATGAAGTACAAGCTCATCGAGCGGTACCGGGCCAAGCACGAGATGAGCATGTCCAACCCGCGGGTGGCCCAGATCGACCTCGCGTACCACGACATCCACCGCCGTCGCGGCCTGTTCTACCTGCTCCAGGGCAAGGGCCAGGCGAAGCGGGTGTCGACGGACCTCAAGACCTTCGAGGCCAAGTCGATCCCGCCGCAGACCACCCGGGCCCGGCTGCGCGGGGACTTCATCCGCCGGGCACAGGAGCAGCGCCGGGACTTCACGGTGGACTGGGTGCACCTGAAGCTGAACGACCAGGCGCAGCGGACGGTGCTCTGCAAGGACCCGTTCCGTTCGGTGGACGAGCGGGTGGAGAAGCTGATCGCGGGGATGTGAGCGGCCAAGGGCCCCGGTGTGATCTTTGCGGTGTCCGGCCCCGGCGTTGTCTACCGGGGCCGGACACCGCCTGGGCATACGCTGTCCGTCGAGTCCGGAGACCGACTTTGACCGACAGTTAGGAACACCGTGCGTCGCACCGCCGGTTTGCTTCTCACCCTGCCCCTGCTGCTGGTGGTCGCCTGCAGCAGTTCCACCAAGGCGGCCAGCCCGGCCTCACCCTCGGCGTCCAGCGCGGCCCCGACCGTGCCGTCGCCGGTCAGCGAGGCCTCGCCGATGCCGACGGTGTCCGGTGGCGGGTTCGGAAGCAAGGCCACCATCACCCTCCCCGAGGGCCAGCCCAGCGGCCAGTTCGTGGTGAACACCGTCAGCGAGGGCGATCGCTCCACGGTCAACAAGGGCGACTGGGTGACGGTCAACTACACGGCGAAGGACTGGACGACCGGCAAGGACCTGCCGAGCTCCTACGACGCGGGCGGCAAGCCGCAGCTGTACCAGGCCGGCAGCGGGCAGCTGGTGCCCGCCTTCGACCAGAGCGTGCTCGGCAAGAAGGTCGGCAGCCGACTGCTGGTGGTGGCCCCGCCGGCCGCCGCGTTCGGCGGCCAGGGCAGCGGCCAGCTCGGGGTGGCCGGCGGGGACACCGTGGTGTTCGTGCTGGACATCATGGAGAGCCTGCCGCAGGACTCCACGCTCTCGGGCGCGATGACGCAGCCGCCGGCGACGCTGCCGCAGGTGAAGGACAACGGCAAGGCCGCGGTGACGATCACCATTCCGCCCGGCCAGCCGGCGCCCACCGAGCTCCAGCAGGCGGTGCTGATCAAGGGCGAGGGCAAGCAGGTGAAGGGCGGGCAGACCCTGGTGGTGCAGTACACCGGGGTGCTCTGGAGCAACGGCCAGCAGTTCGACTCCTCCTGGAGCCACGGCGGCGCGCAGGCGCTGCAGATCGGCACCGGAAGCGTGATCGAGGGCTGGGACAAGGGCCTGGTCGGGCAGACCGTGGGCAGCAGGGTCGAGCTGGTGGTGCCGCCGGCCCTCGGTTACAAGGACAGCGCCCAGGGCTCGGTGCCGCCGAACTCCACCCTGGTGTTCGTGATCGACATCCTTGAGGCGGTGTAGGGCGCGTCGGAGCCGGACACACCCCGAGGGCCGGTACGGCCGGTACCGGCCCTCGGGAGGTCCGAGGACTCCCTCCGCGCACCCGGTGGGAATTGTTCCGATGCGGACAAGCCCTAGGAAGCGACGGGGTGGATTCCGTACGCTTGGGCGGGCGCTCGCACAAGGAAACGTCCGCCCTCATCCTGACCTGTCATACTGCCCTCGCACTGTGGTAGGCGCCGCCGACGTGCGGGGTTCGGGCGGCAGTGCGACAGCACCCCGGCGATCACCGCGCCGGCCGTAGACCTCGAAGACCTCGTGGCGAGATGGATGGGGAGTCATGTCTGAGAAAGCGTCGAGCCCGGGCGGGGCCGGCACCGCGAACGGAAACTCCGCCGGGGACCCGGCAGACTCGCGGCCCGGCGGTCCGCTTCCGGGCGACGGCGAGTCGATCGTCGTACCGCCGTCGATCCTGAAGCAGCAGGCGGGCTGGGCCCAGCCCGGCCAGGCCCCGCGGCCGGCCGGCGGGACGAAGACCGAGGACACCCCGCAGATCTTCGCCTCCAACGTGCGCCGCCAGGACAGCTCCGAGGCCGGGTACGACGAGAACCCGCCCGGAGTCGGCCGACTCGGTGTGATCCTCGGCACCGTGCTCGCCGTGCTGCTGGTCGGCAGCGGCATCACGCTGTACGTGGTGAACCGCGACGGCGGAGACAAGGCCGACACCGCCGCCAAGCCGGACGCCGCCAAGAGCGCCCCGGCCACGCCGTCCGCCGAGCCGGTGCCGCCGATCAAGGACAGCGCCAAGGTGATGCCGACGATCACCGGCGCGTTCGGCACCAAGGCCGGCATCGAGGTGCCCGCCGAGCAGTCCGACGGCAGCTTCGTGGTGAAGGTCCTCTCCGAGGGCACCGGCGCCAAGGTCGAGAAGAACTCCTGGACCTCGGTCGACTACACCGCCAAGGACTGGACGACCGGCAAGGACATCCCCAGCTCGTACGACGACAAGGGCAAGCAGCAGATCTTCCAGGCCGGCATGGACGCGCTGATCCCGGCGCTGGACCAGGCCGTGCTCGGCAAGAAGGCCGGCAGCCGGCTCCTGGTGGTCGCCCCGCCCGCCGCCGCGTTCGGCGCCCAGGGCAACCCGAGCATGTCGATCGGCGCCAAGGACAACCTGGTGTTCGTCATCGACATCCGCAACAGCAACGCCCCGGACGCCGTCGTCAGCGGCACCGTCACCCCGCCGCCCGCGGACTTCCCGCAGGTCAAGGACAACGGCAAGAAGCCGGCCGACATCACCCCGGTCGCCGGCGCCGCCGACCCGACCGAGCTGAAGTCCCACGTCCTGATCAAGGGCACCGGCCCCAAGGTGGAGAAGGGCGAGAAGATCGTCGTCCAGTACACCGGCGCGCTGGCCAAGGACGGCAAGGTCTTCGACTCCTCGCTCAGCAAGGGCCAGGCGTTCTCCTTCCCGCTCGGCGGCGGCCAGGTCATCGCCGGCTGGGACCAGGGTCTGGAGGGCCAGACCGTGGGCAGCCGGATCGAGCTGGTGATCCCCGCCTCGCTCGGCTACAAGGACCAGGCGCAGGGCGACATCCCGGCCAACTCCACCCTGGTGTTCGTGGTCGACATCCTGGATGCGGGCGTCGGCTGATCCACTTTCGGGTGACAATGGTGTGCGTGTGACCTTCGGGTCCGGCCGCGTGGCCGGGCCCGGACGGGCGGCGGGCGCCCGTACCGTGGTCCGGGAACGGACCGGGGTGCGGGCGCCCGCCGCTTGGTCATGAATGGAACCAACCGCGAGAAGAGGCAGTAGTGAGCAACAAGACGAAGCCGGAGATCGACTTCCCGATCGGTGAGCCGCCGGTCGAGCTGCAGATCCGCGACATCGAGGTCGGCACCGGCGACGAGGCCAAGCCCGGCCAGGTCGTCGACGTGCACTACGTCGGTGTCACGTTCGAGACCGGCGAGGAGTTCGACGCCAGCTGGAACCGCGGCAGCAGCTTCAAGTTCCCGCTCGGCGCCGGTCGCGTCATCAAGGGCTGGGACCAGGGCGTCGCCGGCATGAAGGTCGGCGGCCGCCGCGAGCTGGTCATCCCGGCCCACCTGGCGTACGGCAACCAGTCGCCGAGCCCGCTCATCCCCGCGGGTTCGACCCTGATCTTCGTGGTCGACCTGCTGGGCGTCTGACAGCGTCCGACACCGGCCGCTCCACCGGGCCGCACCCCGCTTCCGGGGTGCGGCCCGCGGCATTTCCGGACGCGGCTTTTGCACTGCGTACCGCTACCGGTACGGTCGGTCCCGCCGGGTCGACAATTGCCCGGCGGGCGCACCCCGCGCACGGCGCGGCACCACCGGAAGGGTCAGCGATGGCGATCGCCAAGGCAGAGCGGCTGATGAATCTCGCCCTGTGCCTGATGAACACCAGACGGCCGCTCTCCAAGAAGGAGCTGCGGGAATCCATCGAGGCGTACCGCGAGGCCTGGCAGAACAGCAGCGAGGACGCCTTCAACCGGATGTTCGAGCGGGACAAGGACGACCTGCGCGAACTCGGTCTGGTCATCGACGTCGACGAGAACGCCCTCGACGGCGAACTCGGCTACCTCGCCCGCGCCGACCGCAACCGCCTGCCGGAGATCGCCCTCGACGCCGAGGAGGCCGCCGCCCTCACCCTGGCCGCCCGCGTCTGGCAGCAGGCCAAGATGTCCGGCGCGGCCAGCGGCGCACTGCAGAAGCTCCGCGCGGCCGGCGTGCCCTTCACCGAGACCGAGGGCCGCACCGCCCTGGAACCGCGCATCCCCGCCCGCGAAGCCGCCTTCGAACCGCTGCTCACCGCCGCCCGCGACCGCCGCCCGGTCACCTTCGAGTACCGCAAGGCCGGCGCCGCCACCGCCGAGCAGCGCACCGTCGAGCCCTGGGCCCTGGAGTGCTGGCGCGGCCACTGGTACCTCGCCGGCTGGGACCGCGACCGCGGCGACGCCCGGGTCTTCCGGCTCAGCCGGATCACCGCCAAGGTCCGCGCCCGCACCGGCGCCTTCCTCGGCGCCGTGCCCGAGCACGTGGACGTCCGCGCCACCGTCGCCAAGTTCGCCGGCGAGGGCGCCACCGCGACCGCCGCCGTCAAGGTCCGCCGGGGCGCCGGATTCCCCCTGCGCACCAAGGCGCTGAGCACCCGTCGGATCGACGACGCCTGGGACGAGCTGGAGATCCCGTACGGCAACGGGCTGGGCGCCGACCTCGCCGAGTTCGGACCGGACGTCCTGGTCCTCGGACCGGAGGAACTGCGCGCCGACGTGATCGAGCGGCTGCGCGCCGTCGCCGGTGTGGAACCGGCCACTGCGGAACCGGCCGTCGTGGAGCCGGCGACCGTCGTGGAGCCGGTCGTCGCTGCTGGAGAGGGAGCACAGGCATGAGCAACGCCATCGACCAGACCCGCCGGATGCTCTCGCTGGTCACGTACCTGCGCGAACGGCCGGGCGCCGAGGTCGCCGAGGTGGCCCGCGCCTTCGGCATCACCGAGCGCGAGCTGATCGGCGACCTCAACGTCCTGCCGATGTGCGGCACCAGCTTCCGCGGCGGCGACCTGCTCGACATCGACACCGACGGCGAGCGGATCTGGTGGCACAACGTCGACGACGTCGCCCAGCCGCTGCGGCTGGCCGCCGACGAGGCGACCGCACTGCTGGTCGCCGCCCGCGCGGTGGCCGGACTGCCCGGACTGCGCGCAGGTGACCGGGAGGCGCTCACCCGGGCCGTCGCCAAGATCGAGAACGCCGCCGGGGACAGCGCCGAGGGCAGCGCCCGGGTCGGCGTCACCTTCGAGGCCGAGAGCCACGTCTTCGCCGACATCGACCGCGCGCTCAGCGAGGGCCGCCGCCTCTGGCTGCGCTACTACTCGCACGGGCGCGGCGGGATGACCGAGCGCGAGGTCGACCCGATCCGACTGCTCACCGAGGGCCACACCTACCTCGAGGCCTGGTGCCGGACCTCCGAGGACCACCGGATGTTCCGACTCGACCGGGTCGCCGAGATCAAGGTGCTCGACGCCCCCGCCGACCCGCCGCGCCGGGAGCCGCGCGACCTCTCCGGCGGACTCGTCAACCCCTCCGCCGACGACCCCGAGGTGGTCGTCGAGGTGTCCTCCGGCGGCCGCTGGGTCGCCGAGTACTACACCCACGACCGCGCCGAGGAACTGCCCGACGGCGGCCTGCGGATCACCCTGCGCAGCGCCGACCCCTCCCAGCTGCGCCCGCTGGCGCTGCGGCTGGGCCGGGACGGGCGGATCGTCTCCCCGCCGGAGCTCGCCGAGCAGGCGCGGTCGGCGGCGCTGGAGGCACTGGCCGGGTACGGGGACGGACGGGACTGAGCCGTGGAGCCGGGTACCAGATTCAAGGTGTACTGCTCGGAGTGCCGCGAGAAGGTGGAGCTGCCGGCGGAGGAGTTCCGCCTGACCTTCGGTCGGACTCCGGACCAGGCCCACTACAGCTTCGGCTGCCCGCTCTGCGGGGCGGGGGTGCGCAAGCCCGCCGGGGAGAAGATCGTCGCGGCGCTGACGGGCGCCGGGGTGCGCACCATGCGGCTCGTGCCGGTGGAGGGCGCCCCGCCGGCGGGCGGCCTCGGACCGGTCGGGGGCGTGCCGCAGGCGGGCGGCCTCGGACCGGTGGCGGGTGTGCCGCAGCCCGGCGGTGTGCCGGTCAAGGGCGCAGGCCCGACCGGGAGCGTCGTCCAGGCCGGGGGCCTGTTCCCGGGCGGGGGACTCGTCCCGGCCGAGGGCTGAGCAGGGCCGCCGGGCTCGGCGGATAGGGTGGGCGGCATGTCCTGGATGCTCGTTGCCGCCGTCCTGCTCGCCACCGCCGGGCTGCTGGTCCTCGGGGTCCTCGCGGTCCGGCTCTGGCTGGACGTGCGGGCCCTGGCCAAGGGAGTGGACGCCGCCTCCCGGGCGCTGGCCGAGGCGGCCGGCGATCTCGCCGCGGCGGTGCCCGGGCGCTGATGCCCCGGGTGAGCCTTACCACGGCAGAGCCGTCAGCGGGTACGGGGGCTGATGCGCGCGGGGGGCGCCGGGTTACCCTCTCAGCAGGCTCCTGAGGTGCGACGGGGGCCGCTGTCCCGTTCGGGCGGCCGTCGTCCAGGTGTCACCCGCAGCGGTTACCATCCCCGCAGCGAGCGGCCTGCCGGTGCCGCCTATGAGTGAAGGTGGTCGAGCATGCGGATCTCGCCGACCGCGATCCTGGTGGTCGTGGTTCTTGCCATTCTGCTTTTCGGCGCCAAGCGGCTGCCCGATCTGGCCCGCTCGCTCGGCCAGTCGCTGCGGATCCTGAAGAGCGAGACCAAGGCGATGCGCTCCGACGGCGCGCAGGACGCCGACGCGCAGCCGCCCGCGCCCGCGGCGGGCGCGGAGTCCGCGACGGCCAAGACCATCCAGGCCGCCCCGGGCGCCTCCGCGACGGCCAGGCCGGTGTCCGAGCCGGCCTCCGCACAGTCCGCGTACTCCGCGTCGGACGGCGGGCAGCCGCGGTGACCGGCACGCGCGCCGCAGGTGAGGCGGGCGAGCCACGTGAGGGACGCGCCGCACATGACCATGGAGGCCTGCCGACCGGCGGGCCTCGACGCACGAGTTGAGGACCGGGGTTGAGCAAGCTCTCCAAGGCGTCGAAGGCGCCCAAGGATCCTGACGGGCGGATGGCCCTCGCCGACCACCTGCGGGAACTGCGGAACCGTGTGGTCAAGTCGGTCCTGGCGATCGTGATCGTCACGATCGTCGCGGCGATCTACCACAAGCAGATCGAGGACTTCCTGCTGAAGCCTCTGCCGCACTGCACGGTGGAGACCGCCAGCCAGTTCCACGGCAAGTGCGCCCAGGTCTCCAACATCGGTCTGACCGCCGGTTTCACCTGGATGCTCAAGGTGTCGCTGACGGCCGGTGTGGTCGCGGCCGTACCGATCTGGCTCTACCAGGTCTGGGCCTTCATCGCGCCCGGCCTGCACCGGCACGAGAAGAAGTACACGGTCATCTTCATGGCCGCCGGGGCGCCGCTGTTCCTGGCCGGCGTGACCTGCGCCATCCTGGTGCTGCCGACCACGGTCGACGTGTTGATCTCGTTCACCCCGAACAACACCACGCCGATCCTGCCGCCCGAGGACTACCTCGACATCGCCACCCGGATGGTGCTGGTCTTCGGCCTCGCCTTCGAGTTCCCACTGCTGCTGGTGATGCTGAACATGGTCGGCATCGTCACCGGCAAGCGGCTGCTCGGCTGGTGGCGCGGCATGGTGCTGGCCATCACCGTGTTCGCCGCCTTCGCGACGCCGAGCGCCGAGCCGGTCAGCATGCTGGTGCTCGCCGCGCCGATCTGGGCGCTGTACTTCGTCGCGGTCGGGATCGCCATCGTGAACGACAAGCGCAAGGCCAAGCGAAACCCGGACCTCGGGCTGGACGACGAGGAGGCCTCGCAGCTGGACCTCAGCGTCCAGGCGGTCTCCGGGGCGGAGGCGGTGGAGGCCTCCACCGCGCCGGTGGCGAGTGCGCCGGTGCCGGCCGCCCGTCATGAGCAGATGGACGACATCACCTGATCGTCCGGTGATTGTCCGGTGATCGTCCGGCCAGGAGAGCCCCGGTCCGCCGAGTGTCGGCGGACCGGGGCTCTTTTGCGCGGTTTTGGCCGTTCGGCGGGGCCGTCTTGGCAGGCGGGATGGCATGTGACATATTACTGACGTGCCCAAGTCCAAGACCTCTCTGGATGTCGTCGTGGTCGGTGCCGGCGTGGTCGGTGCCGCCTGCGCCTACTACGCCGCCCGCGCCGGACTCTCCGTCGCCGTCGTCGACCGCGGTCCGGTCGCCGGCGGTACCACCGGGGCCGGTGAGGGCAACCTCCTGGTCTCCGACAAGGAGCCCGGCCCCGAGCTGGACCTCGCGTTGTTCAGCACCGCGCTCTGGACCGAGCTCGCCGAGACCCTCGGCGCCGAGGTCGAGTACGAGCCCAAGGGCGGCCTGGTGGTCGCGGCGACCCCGGCCCGGCAGGACGCCCTGCGCGCCTTCGCCGCCGAACAGGCCGCGGTCGGCGTCGTCGCCGAGGAGATCCCCGCCGAGCGGCTGCAGGAGCTCGAACCGCACCTCGCCCCCGGCCTGGCCGGCGGCTTCCACTACCCGCAGGACTCCCAGGTCCAGCCCGCCCTGGCCGCCGCCCACCTGCTGCGTGCCGCCCGCCGTGACGGCGCGCTGCTGTACACCGGCGAGACGGTCGGGGCGGTGCGGACCGGGCCGGACGGCGCCGTGCTCGGTGTCGACACCGACCGGCGGAGGCTGGACGCGCCCGCGGTGGTCAACGCGGCCGGCACCTGGGGCGGCGAGCTGGCCGCCCTGGCCGGGGTGCACCTGCCGGTGCTGCCCCGGCGCGGCTTCGTCCTGGTGACCGAGCCGCTGCCGCGGATCGTCCGGCGCAAGGTCTACGCCGCCGACTACGTCGCGGACGTCGCCAGCGGGTCGGCGGCGCTGCAGACCTCGGCGGTCGTCGAGGGCACGCCGGGCGGGCCGGTGCTGATCGGCGCCAGCCGGGAGCGGGTCGGCTTCGACCGGACGCTCTCGGTGGAGGTGCTGAACCGGCTCGCGGCGCAGGCCGCCGCGCTGTTCCCCGTCCTCGCGGACGTGAACGTGCTGCGTGCCTACCGGGGATTTCGGCCGTACCTGCCGGACCACCTGCCCGCGATCGGGGCCGACCCGCGGGTGCCCGGGCTCTACCACGCCTGCGGCCACGAGGGCGCGGGCATCGGACTGGCCCCGGCCACCGGGCTGCTGATCAGCGAGCAGCTGGTCGGGAAGGCTCCCTCCCTGGACCTCTCGCCCTTCCGGGCGGACCGGTTTCCGGCGGCCGCTTGACCCCTGCACTTTGCAAAGGGCTCGATGATTTTGCAAAGGGGTGGTCGCTTTGCAAAGTGCACCGTCGCCCACCCGCCACCCGCCACCCGCGTTCTGCTCAGCACCCCCGCTCAGCACCCCCGCTCAGCGCTTCCACTCAATGCCCCCGCTCAATGCCCTGTTCAGGGCCGGCCCAGCACCGCTGCCCGGCACCCGTTCAGCCTCCCGATCGGAACGGAGACGCCGCCCATGCGCCGAACCCCCGCCGCCCTGGTCAGGGCGGTACCCGGTACCGCCCACACCATCGACTTCGACGGGCGGCCGGTGCCCGCACTGCCCGGGCAGTCGATCGCCGCCGCCCTGTGGGCGGACGGCGTGCTGGCCTGGCGCACCACCCGGGTCGGCGGCCGGCCGCGCGGGGCCTTCTGCGGAATCGGCGCCTGCTTCGACTGCCTGGCCGTCGTCGACGGCCGCCCCAACCAGCGGACCTGCCTGCTCCCCGCCGAGCCCGGCACCGTCGTCACCACCCAGGAGGGAAACGGCCGTGCCGACCTCGCCGTCTGACACCCGCACCCCCGGGTACGACCTCGCCGTGATCGGCGCCGGCCCGGCCGGCCTCGCGGCCGCCGTCACCGCCGCCGACCTCGGACTGCGCTGCGCCCTGCTCGACGCCGGGCCGCGCACCGGCGGCCAGTACTACCGCCACCCCGCGCCCGGCCTCGGCGCCACCCGGCCGGACCGGCTGCACCACGGCTGGTCCGTCTACACCGACCTCGCCGACCGGCTCGCCGACCACCGGGACACCGGCCTGGTCGACTTCCTGGGCGGACACCAGGTCTGGGCGCTGGAGCGGACCGACGAGGCCGCCGACGCCTGGGCGGTGCACGTCACGCTCGGCCCGCAGGCCGAGGAGCGGTCCACCGTCCGGGCCCGCGCCGTCCTGCTGGCCACCGGGGCCTACGAGCGGCAGCTGCCGTTCCCCGGCTGGACGCTGCCAGGGGTGGTCACCGCCGGCGGGGCGCAGGCGATGCTCAAGGCGGGCCTGGTCCTGCCGGGCCGCCGGATCGTGGTGGCCGGCAGCGGACCGCTGCTGCTGGCGGCCGCGTCCTCCCTGGTCACCGCCGGGGCCGAGGTGCCCGCGGTGGTCGAGGCCACCGACTACCTCGGCTACGCCCGGCGCCCCGGCGTGCTGGCCGCCGTCCCGGCCAAGCTCGTCGAGGGCGCCGGCCACGGCAGCGCGCTGCTGCGCCACGGCGTGCGGCTGCGCCGCCGCAGCGCCGTCGTCGAGGCGCACGGCACCGACCGGGTCACCGCCGTCACGGTGGCCCGGCTGGACGCCGACTGGCGGCCGGTGCCCGGCACCGAGCGGCGGATCGCCTGCGACGCCGTCGCCGTCGGCCACGGACTGCTGCCGCAGATCGAGCTGGCCACCGAGCTGGGCGCCGCCACCCGGGCCGTCGCCGACGGCGCGGTCGCGCTGGAGGTCGACGCCCGGATGCGCACCAGCGTCCCCGGCCTCTGGGCGGCGGGCGAGACCTGCGGCGTCGGCGGCGCCGACCTGGCGATCACCGAGGGGGAGCTGGCCGCGCACGCCGTGGCCGACCGGCTCCCGCACGCCGCCCTGCTGCGCCGCCGCTCCCGGCTGCGGGCCTTCGCCGACCTGATGGCCGCCGCCCACCGGCCCGGCCCCGGCTGGACCGGCTGGCTGCGCCCGGACACCGACGTCTGCCGCTGCGAGGAGGTCCCCGCGGCCCGGATCACCGAGGCGGTGGACGAGCTCGGCGCCGGCGACGCCCGGACGGTCAAGCTGCTCACCCGGGCCGGGATGGGCTGGTGCCAGGGCCGGATGTGCGGTCCGGCCGTGGCCGCGCTGGCCGGTGGCGGGGAACCGACCGCCGACCGGCGTCCGCTGGCCTGTCCGGTGCCGCTCTCGCAGCTCGCCGCCGGGGCGCAGGACTGACCCGGACGCCGTTTCCCGGCCGGGATCGCACCCGGTCGGGAAACGGCTCTCGAACCGGCGGGCGGAGGCACTTGCCCTCGCCCGCGCCCTCTAATAAAATGTCACACCTCACCAAGGAGTCATCCGTGTCCCACACCCCGTACGACACCACCCGTCCTTGGCGCGGCGTCATGGTCGCCACCACGATCCCGCTGCGCTCGGACCTCTCCGTCGACTACGACGCCTACGCCGACCACGTCCGCTGGCTGATCGACTCCGGCTGTGACGGCGTCGTCCCCAACGGCTCGCTGGGGGAGTACCAGACCCTCACCGACGAGGAGCGCCGCCGGATCGTCCAGGTCGCCGTCGAGGCGGCCGGCGACGGCGCCCGGGTCATGCCCGGCGTGGCCGCCTACGGCAGCGCCGAGTCCCGCCGCTGGGCCGAGCACGCGGCCGAGGCCGGCGCCGGCTCCGTCCTGCTGCTGCCGCCGAACGCCTACCGCGCCGACGAGGCCATCGTCCGCGCCCACTACGCCGAGGTCGCCAAGGCCGGCGTGCCGATCGTGGCGTACAACAACCCGTACGACACCAAGGTCGACCTGGTCCCCCCGCTGCTCGCCAAGCTGCACGCCGAGGGCTCGATCGTCGCGGTCAAGGAGTTCAGCGGCGACGTCCGCCGGGCGTACGAGATCGCCGAGCTGGCCCCCGGGCTGGACCTGCTGATCGGCGCCGACGACGTGCTGCTGGAGCTGGCCGTGGCCGGCGCCGTCGGCTGGATCGCCGGCTACCCGAACGCCCTGCCGGAAGCCACCGTGGCGCTCTACCGGGCCGCGGTCGCCCGCGACCTGGACGTCGCGCTGCCGCTCTACCGGGCGCTGCACCCGCTGCTGCGCTGGGACTCCAAGACCGAGTTCGTCCAGGCCATCAAGCTCTCCCAGGACATCGCCGGCCGCCCCGGCGGCCCGACCAGGCCGCCGCGCCTGCCGCTGTCCCCGGAGATCGAGACGGCCGTCCGCGCGGCCACCGAGAAGGCGCTCGCCGAGGGCCTCGCGTAGCACGCGCGTAGCGCTACAGCCCGGGATCGGCCGGCTGCGGGGGCAGCCGGCCCGGCCCCATCCACCCCCCACCCGACGGGAGTCACACCCACATGCGCAGCCGCCACGTGTTCCACGCCGTCGACTCGCACACCGAGGGCATGCCCACCCGGGTCATCACCGGAGGGTTCGGGGTCATCCCCGGCGCCACGATGGCCGAGCGCCGGGTGCACTTCCAGCAGCACCTGGACCACTTCCGCACCCTGCTGATGTACGAGCCCCGCGGCCACGCCGCGATGAGCGGTGCGATCCTGCAGCCGCCGACCCGGCCGGACGCCGACTACGGCGTGCTCTACATCGAGGTCTCCGGCCTCCTGCCGATGTGCGGGCACGGCACCATCGGCGTCGCCACCGTCCTGGTGGAGACCGGCATGGTCCCGGTGGTGGAACCGGTCACCACCATCCGGCTGGACACCCCCGCCGGACTGGTCGTCGCCGAGGTGCAGGTCGAGGGCGGCGCGGCCAAGGCCGTCACCATCCGTAACGTGGCCTCGTACAGCGTCGCGCTGGACCGCAAGATCGAGGTGCCCGGCTACGGCACGGTCGGCTACGACCTCGCGTACGGCGGCAACTTCTACGCCATCCTGCCGCTCGCCGAGTTCGGGCTGCCGTTCGAGCGCGAGCGCAAGCAGGAGATCCTGGACGCCGGCCTGGCGCTGATGGACGCGATCAACTCGGGCCCGGACCGGCCGGTCCACCCCGACAACCCGTCCATCCACAGCTGCCACCACGTCCAGCTGCTCGCGCCCGGCTCGACCGCCGAGCACTCCCGGCACGCGATGGCCATCCACCCCGGCTGGTTCGACCGCTCGCCCTGCGGTACCGGCACCTCCGCGCGGATGGCCCAGCTGCACGCCCGCGGCGAGCTGCCGCTCGGCCGGGACTTCCGCAACGACTCCTTCATCGGGACGACCTTCACCGGCCGCCTGGTCGAGGAGACCGAGGTGGCCGGGCACCCCGCAGTGGTGCCCACCGTCACCGGACGGGCCTGGATCACCGGCACCGCCCAGTACTTCCTCGACCCGAGCGACCCGTTCCCGGCCGGGTTCCTGCTCTGACCCCGGCCGCCCCCGCTGACCTCCGCTAAGGACTACCTGCTGTGACGATCCGTTCGTACAACCCCGCCGATCCCACGGACCTCGTCGCCGAGGCGCCCGCGCCCGGTGCCGAAGCCGTGCGGGCCACCGTCGGCCGTGCCCGGGCGGCGCAGTCCGGGTGGCTCGCCTCGGGCGCCGGCGCCCGCTCTGCCGCGCTCACCCGGATCGCCGAGCTGGTCGAGGCGAACGCGGACGAGCTGGCCGCGCTGGTCGTCCGCGAGGTCGGCAAGCCGCTCGGCGAGGCGCGCGGCGAGGTCGCCCGCACCGCCGCGATCTGGCGCTACTACGCCCAGGCGCCGTACGCGGCGTCCGGCGCCGTGCACGAGCCCGCCGCCGGGCCCGGACTGCTGCTCACCCGCCGCCGCCCGTACGGGGTCGCCGGGCTGATCACGCCGTGGAACTTCCCGCTGGCGATCCCCACCTGGAAGGCCGCCCCGGCGCTGGCCGTCGGCAACTCCGTGGTGCTCAAGCCCTCCTCGGAGGCGATCGGCTGCGCGCTGCGGCTGGCCGAGCTGGTGGCCGAGGCCGGGCTGCCGGCCGACGTCTTCACCGTGCTGCCGGGCGGCGGCGCGGAGGGCGGCGAGCTGGTCGGCGCCGCCGACGTGGTCTCGTTCACCGGCTCCACCGGGGTCGGCCGCCGGGTGGTCCGGACCGCGACCGAGCGCGGCATCCCGGTCCAGGCCGAGCTCGGCGGACTGAACGCGGCACTCGTCCTCCCGGACGCCGACATGGAGCAGGCGGCCGCCCACCTGGCCGCCGCGATCGCCGGGTACGCCGGGCAGAAGTGCACCGCCACCAGCCGGGTGATCGCCGTCGGCGGGGCGTACGAGCCGCTGCGGGCCGCGCTGGTCAAGGCGCTCGCACAGGTCGACGACACGTCCTGCGGACCGGTCATCAACGCCGCCACCCGGGACGAGATCAGCGCGGCCGTCGCCTCGGCCCGCGCGGCCGGGGCCGAGCTGCTGACCGGCGGCGACGTCCCGGACCGAACCGGCTGGTACCTCGCCCCGACCCTGGTCGCCGGCGTGCCGGACGACCACCCGCTGCGGCGCGAGGAGTTCTTCGGCCCGATCGCCGTGCTGCACGCGGCCGCCGACCTGGACGAGGCGATCGCGCTCGCCAACGACACCCCGTACACGCTGTCGGCCTCGGTGCACACCCGCGACCTCGACGTCGCGCTGGCCGCCGCCGACCGGCTGGACGCGGGCATGATCCGGGTCAACGCCCCGTCCAGCGGCGTCGACTTCCACCTGCCCTTCGGCGGGGCCA
This sequence comes from Kitasatospora sp. NPDC058170, assembly GCF_042883905.1. NCBI lineage: Bacteria > Bacillati > Actinomycetota > Actinomycetes > Kitasatosporales > Streptomycetaceae > Kitasatospora > Kitasatospora sp. NPDC058170. Next base: position 62,587 of record NZ_JBHVUV010000027.1, on the reverse strand, counting down.
AGGGCGCCAGCCACGGCGACCGCGAACAGGGCTCCGCCGCACTCGACTTCTACACCGCCAGCCGGACGGTGACGCTGCTTCCGGCCGGGGGTGCCTCGTGATCGTCGAGACCGTCGACTACCACGCGGCCGGCGAACCGTTCCGGATCGTGCTGGGCGGCGCGCCGGTGATCCCCGGCGACAGCGTCGCCGAGCGGCGGGCCATCGCGCTGGGCGCGGGCGGCGAGGCGACGGCCCCGCGGCCGAGCGCGCTGGACGACGTGCGGCGGCTGCTGACCCGCGAACCGCGCGGCCACGCCGGGATGTACGGCGGCTTCCTGGTGCCGCCGGACGACGACGAGGCCCACCTCGGCGTGCTGTTCTGGCACAAGGACGGCTACTCCACCGCCTGCGGGCACGGCACCATCGCGCTCGGCGCCTGGGCGGTGGACTCCGGTCTGGTCGCGGCCCCGGCCGATGGTGTCGTACGGGTGCGGATCGACGTCCCCTCCGGGCGGGTCACCGCCGCCGTCCACCGCGAGGGCGGGCGGACCACCGGGGTGACCTTCCGCAACGTGCCGACCGTGGTCAGCGCGCTGAAGCTCCCGGTGGAGACGTCCCGCGGGGTCGTGGAGGTCGCCGTCGCGCACGCCGGGGCCTGCTACGCCTCGGTGCCGGCGGCGGCGCTGGGCCTGTCGGTGACCCCGGAGCAGCTGCCCGAACTGACGGCGGCCGGGCGGGAGATCCGCGCGGCGCTGGCCGACTCGCCCGCCGTGCGGAACGCCGGCGATCCGCGACTGTCCGGCGTGTACGGGGTCATCCTGTACGACGAGCTGCCCGACACGCCGACCGGCCCGCACCAGCGCAACGTCACCGTCTTCGCCGACGGCCAGATCGACCGCTCCCCGTGCGGCTCCGGCACCTCGGCCCGCCTCGCGGTGCTCACCGCCGAGGGGCGGCTGGCACCCGGCGAGGAGCTGCGGCACGAATCGGTGATCGGAACGCTGTTCACCGGCCGGGTGCCCTCGGGCGGCGACCCGCTGACCGACGGCGTGGTCACCGAGGTCACCGGGACGGCGTACCGCACCGGCGAGCACCGCTTCCTGCTGGACGCGCAGGACGAGCTGGGCGCGGGGTTCCTGCTGTGATCCACCCCCGCGCGGCCGCGGACCCCGCCGCCGCCCCCATCCTGCCCGGCGCGGCCGTTGAGCCGCTCCCGCGCGTCGCGCCGGGCGCCGTCGGCCTGACCCCCGCGCAGGCCGCGGACGCCATCGAACAGGTGCTGCTGGACGGGCTGGACCCGGAGGCCGGGCCCGCCCGCTCCGCGGTGGCGGTGCCCGCCGGTGAACTGCTGCTGATGCCGGCCGCCTCGGACCGGTACGCGGGCGTCAAGATCGCCGGGGTGGTGCCCGCCAACCCCGCGGTCGGGCTGCCCCGGATCACCGGCAGCTACCTACTGCTCGACGGCCCCACGCTGCAGCCCCTCGCGCTGCTCGACGGCGCGGCGCTGACCGCGCTGCGCACGCCCGCCGTCACCGCCGTCGCGCTGCGCCGGCTGGCCGCGCCGGACGCCGAGCACCTCGTCCTGTTCGGCGCGGGACCGCAGGCGTACGGGCACCTGGACGCGCTGCTCGGGGTGTGCCCGCTGACCCGGGTCACGGTGGTCGCGCGCCGCGCGGAGCCCGCCGAGGCGCTGGCCGCGTACGCCCGCCGGCTCGGGCTGGAGGCCGTCGTCGGGACACCGTCCGCGGTGGCCCACGCCGATCTGGTGGTCTGCTGCACCACGGCCCGCACCCCGCTGTTCGACGGCGCCCTGGTGCCCGACCGCGCGGTGGTCGCTGCGGTGGGCTCGCACGAGCCGGACGCGCGCGAGGTGGACGCCGTACTGGTCCGCCGCGCCGCGCTGTACGTGGAGGCGCGCGCCGCCGCCCTGCGCGAGGCGGGCGACCTGCTGGCGGCGGGCGTCACCGGCGCGGACACGCTGTGGAACCTGGCCGAGCTGGTGCGCGGCGAGGTGCCGGTGCCGGCCGACCGCCCGCGCTTCTTCAAGAGCGTCGGGATGGCCTGGCAGGACCTCGCCGTCGCGGCGGAGGTCCACCGCCAGGGCGGCTGACCCGGCGGGGGTCAGGGCGAAGGACAGGCTGCGGCCGGTGCGGCGGGGAGGGATCCCCCGCCGCACCGGCCGCCTTTGCGCGCCCTGGGCCGCCGGGTGCCCGGTGTGTCGCGCGGCGGGCGTAGCAGGAAGTCGTAGGGAGTGGGGCGCCGCCGGCCGTTGTCACAGCCGGCGGCCGCTGCCACCATGGGGCAGCACGTTCTTTCGGGCGTCCGACGGATCGCCCGAATCCCGGACTGTTGCACACTCAACGTAACGTGACATTGTACGCTGGTGTTCTGCAACCACCGGAGGAACACCATGGCCGACCTCAAACCCCGCACCCTGATCTCCGTCCAGGAGCGGCTGCGCGACCAGGTCGCCCACGCGCTGCGCGCCGCCCTCATCTCCGGTGAGCTGCGCCCCGGCGTCGTCTACTCCGCGCCCGCCCTCGCCGCCGACTTCGGCGTCTCCGCCACCCCCGTCCGCGAGGCCATGCTCGACCTCGCCCGCGAGGGCCTGGTCGAGGCCGTCCGCAACAAGGGCTTCCGGGTCACCGAGCTGACCGAGCGCGATCTCGACGACTTCACCGAGATCCGCGCCCTGATCGAGGTCCCGACCATCGGCCGGGTCACCCGCTCCGCCGTCGCCGAGCAGCTGGAGGCCCTGCGCCCGCAGGCCGAGGCGATCGTCGCGGCCGCCCGCAAGCACGACCTGATCGGCTACCTGGAGGCGGACCGCCAGTTCCACCTCGACCTGCTGGGCCTGGCCGGAAACACCCGCCTGGTCGAGGTCGTCGGCGACCTGCGCAAGCGCTCCCGGCTCTACGGCCTCAACCGGCTGGACCAGCGCGGCGAGCTGGTCTCCTCGGCCGAGGAGCACCTGGAGCTGCTCGACCTGATGATCTCCGGCGACGCCGCCGCCGCCGAGGAGTGCATGTCCCGCCACCTCGGCCACGTCCGCTCCCTCTGGGCGGCCGGCCAGGAGGAGGAGGCGGCTGCGGCGGCCCCGCCGGCGCTGAGGCTGCGGGCGCGGTAACGGCTGGCGGCACTCGTTCGGGTGAACACCGGCGATCAGGCGGCGATCGGCGCCCGGGTTCCACGACGATGCTCTCGACATCGGCAGCCAGGAGGAACTCCATGTCCGCCGCAGCAGTGGAAGAACCCATGGAGCAGCCGACGCTGCTCGGAGCCGCGGAGCTGATCTCCAAGCAGTTCCCCGGCTACCGGGTCGAGATCATCGGGAGCCAGATCGCCGTGACGCCCGCGCCCGACATCCCTCGCAGCCGGTCCCTCACCAGGCTCATGAAGCTGTTCTTCGCGGCAGGGCTGGACGACGGCGAGACGGAGGTCTTCCAAGGCGTCGGCATCTGGCTGCCGGACGGGCCGTCCGACTTCGTCGTCCCCGACCTGGCGGTTCTCGACGCGGGCAGCGACGACCGACTGAGCGGGTACAACTGCTACGACCCGGCCGTGTTCCGCCTCGTGCTGGAGGTCACCTCCTCCAACCTCAGCGACGACCTGAAGCGGAAACCGACGGTCTACGCCTCCGCCGGGGTGCCGGTCTACGTGATCGTGGACCGCGCCGACCAGCGCGTCATGGTGCTCACCGAGCCGCAGGACGGCGAGTACCGGGTGCACGCCGTCCACCACCCCGGCCAGTCGTTCACGCTGCCCGAGTCGATCGGGGCACCGGTGACGCTCTCGGTGGACGACGTGCTCACCGCCAAGAAGTAGCTCAGGCCGCCGCCGGGACGGTCAGCCGGCCGTCATGGACCTCCGCGACCTGGTCGACGGCCCTCAGATGGGTGCGGTCGTGGGTGACCAGCACGGTCGCGGTCGCGCGGCGGTGGGTGAGCTCGGTGATCAGGTCGATGACGGCGGACCCGCGTTCGTGGTCGAGGGCGCTGGTCGGCTCGTCGACGAGCAGCACGGTGGGGTCGTTCATCAGGGCGCGGGCGATGTTGACGCGCTGGCGCTGACCGCCGGAGAGCTGGTGCGGCCGCCGGGAGGCCTGGTCGCGCAGACCGACGGCGTCGAGGAGTTCGAGGGCCCGGGGGAGGGCGGCGCGCGGGGGGCGGCCGTCCAGGTGGGCCATCACCTGGAGCTGCTCGGCGGCGGTCAGCGAGGGCAGCAGGTTGGCCTGCTGGAAGACGATGCCGATCCGGTGGCGGCGCAGTGCGGTGAGCTCGGCGCGGCCGAGCCAGGTGGTGTCGACGCCGTCGACCACCACCTGGCCGCGGTCCGGCGCGATCAGGGTCGCGGCGACGGCCAGCAGGCTGGACTTGCCGGAGCCGGACGGGCCGACCACCGCCGTGAGCGAGCCCTTGGGGACGCTGAGCGAGACCTCGTCCAGGGCGGTGAGCCGGCCGTCGCCGTCCGGGTAGGTGAGGGTGATGCGGTCGAGGTGCAGGCTCATCGGGCGCTCCCCAGGGCGGTCAGCGGGTCGACGGAGGTGATCCGCCGGATGGACAGGGCCGCGCCGACCGCGCCGAGCGCGATCATCACGGCGGCCGGGAACAGCAGGGTCGGGGCGTCCAGGACGAACGGCACGGCCGAGCCGATCGCCGCCCCGGCGGCGAGCGCGATCGCGGTACCCGCGGCCGTGCCGAGCACCAGCAGCAGGACGGCCTGGCCGAGCGCGTCCTTCAGCAGGTAGCCGGTGGAGGCGCCGAGCGCCTTGAGGACGGCGACGTCGCCGCTGCGCTGGATCGTCCAGACGGTGAAGAACGCGCCGATCACCAGGGCCGAGATGGCGAACAGGAATCCGCGCATCAGCTGCAGCGAGCCGTTCTCCGAGGTGTAGGAGCCGATCGCGGCGAGCGCGTCGTCGCGGTCGCGGGTCTCGGTGCCGTGGCGGGAGTCGGCGGCGGCGAGGTCCGCGCCGGAGGTGGTGGTGAGGGCGATCACCGTGGCGTGCCCGGCGCCGTTCGGGGCGAGCTGCTGCCAGTCGCCGAGGCCGGTCCAGACGACCGGGGTGTGGCTGTACGAGGCGTCGCCGGCCACCGCCGCGACCTGGAGCGGGCGGCCCGCCAGGGTCAGCTCGGCGCCCGGGCGCAGGCCCCCCAGCTGCTCGGCGGCGGCCGTCGACAGCACGACCCGGCCGGGGCCCGGCGGCACGCCCGGCGGGGCGAGGGTGGAGCCCTCCGGAACGCCGAAGGCGCTGAGCGCGGCGGTGCGCTGCCCGGCCGCCGCCTTGGTGGTGGCGATGCCGAGCGGCTGCGCCGCGGTGACGCCCGGCTCCCGGGCCCAGCCCTGCCACTGCTCGGGCGTGACCTGGGAGTCGGTGAAGGACAGCTTCTGTCCGTCGGCCGGCCGGGAGAAGGCCAGGTGGTCGGCGGGCAGTCCGGTGATCGCCGAGATGTTCTGCCGTCCGAGGCCGGCGGTCAGACCGGACAGCAGGCCGACCAGCACGGTGATCAGTACGATGACGCTCCCCATCAGGGCGAACCGCCCCTTGGCGAACCCCAGGTCCCTCCAGGCGACGAACACGACGAGCCCTTTCTCCGGTCCTTGTGCGACGCTCCCCACAGTGGCCGGGGCAGGGCCGTGCGGGCATCGCACGGGGGATTGGATCCTCGGCGTCCAAGGGCGGAAGCGGAGTTCAACCTTTTGATTGATGCCGGGCGGCGGGGCTGCTCCTAGGCTGGACGGATGGCGACCGAACGACCCCGCACCACCCCCGTCGCCCGCGTACTCCAGGTCTGCCTGCACCTGCTGGTGGCGGGCCTGCTCGGGCTCGCCGTGGCCCGTGCCGCGGCCGGCCGCGGCGGTGATCCGGCGGCGGTCGTCCCCGCCGCGCTCGCGATGGCCGCCGTCTACGCGGCCGGCCCGTTCCTGCCGGCCGTCCGCCGGTCGCGGCGGGCCGCCGCGCTCTGGCTGGGACTGCTCGGGGTGGCCTGGGCGGGGCTGCTGGTCGCCACCCCGGACGGGGTCTGGCTGGCCTTCCCGCTGTACTTCCTGGAGCTGCACCTGCTCGGCCGCCGGAGCGGGCTCGCCGCCGTCGCCGTCACCGCGGTGGCGGCGATCACCGCGTACGCCTGGCACCAGCACGCCTTCACCGTCGCGGCGGCCATCGGTCCGGCGCTCGGGGCGGCCGTCGCCACCGTCACCGTGTTCGGCTACCAGGCGCTCTACCGGGAGAGCGAGGAGCGGCGCCGGCTCATCGACGAGCTGACCGCCGCCCGCGCCGACGCGGCCGCCGCCCACCACGCGGCGGGGGTGCTGGCCGAGCGGGAGCGGCTGGCCCGGGAGATCCACGACACCCTCGCGCAGAGCCTGACCAGCATCCAGCTGCTGCTGCGGGCCGCCCAGCGGGCCCTGCCGGAGCGTACCGAGGCCGCCGGCGGCTACGTCGAGCAGGCCCGGCAGGCGGCCCAGGACAACCTTGAAGAGGCGCGCCGGTTCGTTCGCGCGCTCACCCCGCCCGGCCTGGACGACGCCTCGCTGCCGGTCGCGCTGGGGCGGTTGTGCGCCACCACGACCGCGCACAGCGGCCTGCCCGTCCATCTGCACGTCTCCGGGGATCCGGTGGGGCTGTCGGTGCCGCAGGAGGTGGCGCTGCTGCGGATCGCGCAGTCGGCGCTCGGCAACACCGTGCGGCACGCGCACGCCTCGCGTGCCGAGGTGACGCTCAGCTATATGGAGGGAGAGGTGGCGCTCGACGTGTTCGACGACGGCGCGGGATTCGACCCGGTGGAGGCCGCAGCGGGAGCGGGGCCCGGGACGGACCGGGGGCCGGGGGCCGACGGGGGCTTCGGCCTGCCGTCGATGCGGGCGAGGGCCCGGGCGCTCGGCGGCACCTTCACCGTGGAGTCCGCCCCGGGGGAGGGCACGGCGCTCGCCGTACTGCTGCCCGTCGCCGCCGCGGGGGAGCGGCCGTGAGCGACCGGGTGATCCGCCTGCTGCTCGCCGACGACCACCCGGTGGTCCGGGCCGGGCTGCGGGCGGTGCTGGAGGCCGAGCCGGACCTCGCCGTCGTCGCGGAGGCGGCCACGGCGGAGCGCGCCGTCGAGCTGGCCGGCGAGCTGGCGGTGGACGTGGTGCTGATGGACCTGCAGTTCGGTCCCGGCTCCGCGATGAACGGTGCGCAGGCCACCGCGGCGATCACCGCCCGGCCCGGGGCGCCCCGGGTCCTCGTCGTCACCACCTACGACACGGACGCCGACACCCTGCCGGCCCTGGAGGCGGGCGCCACCGGGTACCTGTTGAAGGACGCGCCGCCGGAGGAGCTGGCGCGGGCCGTCCGGTCGGCGGCGGCGGGGCGGACGGCCCTGGCGGCCACCGTGGCGGACCGGCTGCTGGAACGGATGCGGACGCCCGCGGCGGCGCTGAGCGCACGCGAGACGGAGGTGCTCGGGCTGGTGGCGGACGGGCTGACGAACCGTCAGATCAGCCAGCACCTGCACCTGAGCCAGGCCACCGTGAAGTCCCATCTGGTGCACATCTACACGAAGTTGGGGGTGGACTCGCGGACCGCTGCGGTACGCGAGGCGCGCGGGCGGGGGCTGATCCGCCGGGGCGCGTGAGCGCCCCGGCGGATCAGCCCGAGGGCCGGCGGGCCGGCGGTCAGGACAGCAGGTTCGCCATCCAGGACTCCAGGGCGTCGGGCGTGCGGGGCAGCGCGCCGGACATCAGGTGGGCGCCGTCGGCGGTGATGACCAGGTCGTCCTCGATGCGGATGCCGAGGCCGCGCAGCTCGACGGGGAGGGTCTCGTCGTCGGGCTGGAGGTAGAGGCCCGGCTCGACGGTGAGGACCTGGCCCTCCTCCAGGACGCCGTCCAGGTACGTCTCGGCGCGGGCCTTGGCGCAGTCGTGGACGTCGAGGCCGAGCATGTGGCCGGTGCTGCAGAGGGTGTAGCGGCGGAAGATGCCGCTGTCCTCCTGGAGGGCCTGCTCGGCGGGGATGCGCAGGACGCCCCAGTCGGCGAGGCCCTCGGCGATGACCCGCATGGCGGCGCGGTGGAAGTCGCGGAAGCTGGCGCCGGGGCGGAGCGCGGCGATGCCGGCGTCCTGGGCGGCGAGGACCAGTTCGTACGCCTGGCGCTGGACCGGGGAGAAGGTGCCGCTGAGCGGGAGGGTCCGGGTGATGTCGGCGGTGTAGAGGGTGTCCGTCTCCACGCCGGCGTCGAGCAGCAGCAGCGCGTTCGGGTCGAGCGCGCCGTCGTTGCGGATCCAGTGCAGGACGCAGGCGTGGGCGCCGGAGGCGGCGATGGTGTCGTAGCCGGTGCCGTTGCCCTCGGCGCGGGCGCGCAGGTTGAAGACGCCCTCGATCCAGCGTTCGCCGCGGGCGTGCTGCAGGGCGGTGGGCAGCGCGCGGACGACGTCCTGGAAGCCCAGCACGGTGTGGTCGACCGAGAGCTGGAGCTGCTCGACCTCCCAGGAGTCCTTGACCAGGCGCAGCTCGGACAGCACGGAGGCGAGCCGGCCGTCGGCCGCGGCCAGGGCGGGCGAGCCGGGCCGCTCGGTGGCGGCGTCCAGCTCGGGGTCGACGCCGGCCAGGACCCGGGTGGCGGGCTGCGGGCCGGTGAGCAGCTTCTCGAGGTCGTCGAGGTGCTCGGTGCGCACGCCGGTGAGCCGGGAGGCCTCGGCGAGGTCGGGGCGGCGCCCGACCCAGAACTCGCCGTAGCGGCGGTCGCGGTAGAACTCCGAGCCCCGGTTGGGGCCGCCGCGCGGGGAGCGGGGGCGCAGGTAGAGGACCGGCTCGTGGCCCTCCGGGCCGGAGGGTTCGAGGACGAGGATGTGCCCGACCTGGTCCTCGCCGGTGAGGCCGGTCAGCCAGGCGTAGGCGCTGTGCGGGCGGAAGCGGTAGTCCTCGTCGTTGCTGCGGACCTTGAGCTCCCCGGCCGGGACGATCAGCCGCTCGCCGGGGAAGGCGGCGGAGAGCCGGGCCCGGCGGTGCGGCATGACGGCGTACCCGGGGACGCGCTGTTCGGCGGGGAGCGGGGTGGGCGCCCAGGCGGTGCCCATGAAGGCGTCCAGGGCGGGGGAGACGGGGAGGTCGTGGCTGCCGGTGTTGAGACCGGTCTGACGGAGGGTCACCGGGGGTACTCCTAAAGGGACTGGGGGTGCTGCACGGACACAGGTCGGTAACGGGAGGCGCCACCTCTTGTGCAGTGCAATTTCACATTACTATGTTACGGGTCACACCGTGGAGCGGCTAGACCCCTGAAGTCGCCCTCCCGGTCTGGCCCCGGACCTGCCCCGGGGCGAGTCACGGGCCTTCACGTCCGGCCCCCCCACTGCGGAGTTGCACATGACCAGGCGCACCCACGCCGCCCTCGCGGCGGCCATCGCAGCCACACTGACCCTCGGCCTCGGGGCCTGCGGCAACGACAAGAGCGACACCGGCGGGGACGCCGCGCCGGGCGCCACCAAGGGCCCGGGCGCCGAGAGCGGGACGATCATCGGCGGCACGCCGGTCAAGGGCGGCACCCTCACCGTGCTGACCAACCAGGACTTCGCCCACCTCGACCCGGCCCGCAACTGGACGCTGCCGCACATGGACTTCGGCACCCGCCTGATCTACCGCACCCTGGTCACCTTCAAGGCCGAGCCCGGCGCCGCCGGAAGCGAGATCGTACCGGACCTCGCCACGGACACCGGCCGCCCGTCGGACGGCGGGAAGACCTGGACCTTCACCCTGAAGGACGGGCTCAAGTACGAGGACGGCAGCGCGATCAAGTCCGCCGACATCAAGTACAACGTCGAGCGCTCGTTCTCCCCGGACCTCACCGGCGGCCCCGACTACGCCGCCCAGTACCTGGCCGGCGGCGAGAACTACAAGGGCCCGCTGACCGGCGAGCACCTGTCGAGCATCGAGACGCCGGACGACAAGACCATCGTCTTCCGCCTCAAGCGCCCGGTCGCCGAGTTCGCCTACACCGCGACCCTGCCGACCTTCTCCCCGGTGCCGCAGGCCCAGGAGAAGGGCACCCAGTACGACATCCGGCCGTTCTCCTCCGGCCCGTACAAGATCGAGACCTACGACCGCGGCAAGCAGCTGGTGCTGGTCCGCAACACCAACTGGGACGCCGCCGGCGACCCGGTCCGCAAGGCCTACCCGGACAAGATCGTGGTGACCCAGGGCCTCAAGGGCGGCCAGGTCGACGACCGGATCATCGCCAGCGACGGCGCCGACGGCTCCGCCATCGAGATGCCGTGGATGCGCCCCGAGTCCGTGCCGAAGGTGCTGCCCAAGGCGGACGTCAAGTCCCGCATGGTGGCCGAGCGCACCGGCTGTACCGACAGCCTCTACCTGAACACCTCCAAGGCGCCCTTCGACGACCCGAAGGTCCGCGAGGCGATGATGTACGCCGTCGACAAGGAGGCCCAGGTCACCGCGTTCGGCGGCCCCGCGATGGCCGACGTCGCCACCTCCTTCCTGCCGCCGTCGCTGAACGGCGGCACCAAGGCCGACCCGCTGAAGATCCCCGCCGCCGGCGACCCGGAGAAGGCCAAGGCCCTGCTGAAGGCGGCCGGCAAGACCGACCTCAAGCTCTCGCTCACCGTCTCGCTCGGTGACAAGACCCGCGGCGAGGCCATCCAGCAGTCGCTGAGCAAGGCCGGCATCCAGGTCACCGTCAACACGGTCGACCCGTCGGCCTTCACCGACACCCTCGGCGACATCAAGAACGCCCCCGAGCTGACCATCAACGGCTGGTGCCCGGACTACCCGTCCGCCGCGACCTTCTTCCCGTTCCTGTTCGACGGCCGGACCATCAAGGAGAAGGGCAACCAGGGCAACTACAGCCAGTTCCGCGACCAGGCCACGATGGACCGGATGGACCAGATCGCGGCCATGACGGACGTCAACGAGGCCAACAAGGCCTGGACGCAGCTGGACGAGGACCTGATGAAGAAGGCCCCGGCCGTCCCGCTGATGTGGCAGCGCCGCCCGCTGCTGGTCGGCACCAACGTGGCCGGCGCGTTCGGCAACTCCGGCTACGCCGGCATGATCGACATGGCCGTGGTCGGCCTCAAGGACCCCTCGAAGAGCCAGGGCTGAGGGACCGTTCGCGATGAGTATCACCTCCACTGAGCCCGCCGCCGCGCCCGTCGCGGCGGCGGGCCCCGAGAAGGCCGGGCGCGGGCCCTGGCGGCTGGTCTGGGACCAGCTCTGGGCCCGCGGTTCGGCCCGGTTCGGCCTGATCGCCGTCGGCGCCCTGGTGCTGATGGCGGCCCTGGCCACCCCGCTGAGCGCGCTCGGGGGCTGGTCCCCCGAGGAGTTCGACAAGCGGGCCATCGACCCGTACCTGGGCGGCGTGCCCATCGGTGACTTCGGCGGCGTCAGCGCCCGGCACTGGTTCGGCGTCGAGCCGTTCACCGGCCGCGACCTGTTCGCGAGGGTCCTGCACGGCGGCCAGGTGTCGCTGATCATCGCCTTCACCGCCACCGCGGTGGTCGTGGTCTCCGGCACCCTGGCCGGCATCGCGGCCGGCTACTTCGGCGGCCGCGTCGACACCGTGCTCTCCCGGCTGATGGACCTCACGATGTCGTTCCCGTCGCTGATCTTCATGATCGCGATGATGTCGGTGGCCAAGGACGTCAACCGGATCCTGCTGATGACCCTGGTGATCGGCCTGTTCGGCTGGCCCGGCATCGCCCGGGTGGTCCGCGGCCAGACCCTCTCGCTCAAGCACCGCGAGTACGTCGAGGCCGCCAAGGTCGGCGGCGCGCGCTCCTGGCGCATCCTCACCCGGGAGATCCTGCCGAACGTCTCCGGCCCGATCATCGCGTACACCACGCTGCTGATCCCCGGCATGATCGCCACCGAGGCGGCGCTCTCCTACCTCGGCGTAGGCGTCCGCCCGCCCACGGCCTCCTGGGGCCAGATGATCGCCGAGTCCATCGTGCACTACGAGATCGACCCGACGTACTTCCTGATCCCGACGGCCTTCCTCTTCATCGCCGTGCTCGCCTTCACCCTGCTCGGCGACGCGCTGCGGGACATCCTCGACCCCCGGGGAGGCCGGTCGTGATCCTCTTCCTCGGCCGCAGACTGCTCGGCGTGGCCGGCATCCTGCTGGCCATCTGCGCCATCACCTTCACCATCTTCTACCTGCTGCCGAACGACCCGGCCTCGGCCGCCTGCGGCAAGACCTGCAGCCCCGAGCGGCTCGCCGAGGTCAAGGCCGCGATGGGCCTCGACGCCCCGATCTGGGAGCAGTTCGGGACCTACCTGTCCGGCATCGTGGCCGGCCGCGACTACGGCAGCGGCCCGAGCGCCGTGCACTGCGGCTTCCCCTGCCTCGGCTACTCCTACGAGTACTCGCTGCCGGTCTGGGACCTGCTCGTCGACCGCCTGCCGGTCTCCGTGTCGCTCGCCCTCGGCGCCTCCGTGCTCTGGCTGCTGCTCGGCCTCGGCGCCGGCGTCACCTCGGCGCTGCGCAAGGGCAGCCTCACCGACCGCGTGCTGATGGTGCTCTCGGTCGGCACCGCCTCGCTGCCGGTCTACTTCACCTCGATCATGCTGATCTGGGGCATCGTCCGGACCACCGGCCTGCTGCCCTACCCCGCGTACCACGACTTCACCGACGGCCCGGTCGCCTGGGCCTCCAACCTGCTGCTGCCCTGGACCGCCCTGGCCCTGCTGTACGCGGCCATGTACGCCCGGCAGAGCCGCAACTCGATGATCGAGGCGATGGCCGAGCCGTACATCCGCACCGCCCGGGCCAAGGGGCTGCCGTCCCGGACCGTCACCGTCAAGCACGGGCTGCGCTCCGGCATGACGCCGATCCTCACCATCTTCGGCATGGACCTCGGCGGCCTGCTGGCCGGCGCCGTCATCACCGAGTCCATCTTCGGACTGCCCGGCATCGGACGGCTCTTCTACGACGGCCTGCTCCGCTCCGACCAGCCCGTCATCCTCGGCGTCACCCTGCTCGCGGCCTTCTTCATCGTCGCCGCGAACCTGCTGGTCGACGTGCTCTACGCGTACGTCGACCCGAGAGTGAGGTACTGACCATGGGCGAGCGAAGCGAGCTCACCGGAGGGCACGGCGCTCTTCTGGAGGTCGACGACCTCAGGGTCGCGTTCAACACCCCGCGCGGCACCGTCCGGGCCGTCGACGGCATCAGCTTCGCCGTCGAGGCCGGCCGCACCCTCGGCCTGGTCGGCGAGTCCGGCAGCGGCAAGTCCGTCACCTCGCTGGCCGTCATGGGCCTGCACCGCGGCGCCAGCGTCACCGGCTCGATCCGGCTCAACGGCCAGGAGCTCAACGGCCTGGGCGAGCGGGAGCTCGGCACCGTCCGGGGCCGGCGGATCGCCATGATCTTCCAGGACCCGCTCTCCAGCCTGCACCCCTTCTACACCGTCGGCGAGCAGATCGCCGAGCACTACCGGGTCCACTTCAGGGCCTCCCGCAAGGCGGGGCGCCAGCGGGCGATCGAGATGCTCGGCGAGGTCGGCATCCCCGAACCCGCCCGCCGGGTGGACGAGTACCCGCACCAGTTCTCCGGCGGCATGCGCCAGCGCGTGATGATCGCCATGGCCCTCGCCTGCGAGCCGGACCTGCTGATCGCCGACGAGCCCACCACCGCGCTCGACGTCACCGTCCAGGCCCAGATCCTCGACCTGATCGCCAGGATCCAGCAGGACCGCGGCCTCGGCGTCGTGATGATCACCCACGACCTCGGCGTGGTCGCCCGGGTCGCCCACGAGGTGATGGTCATGTACGGCGGCCGGGCCGCCGAACAGGCCCCCGTGGAAAGGCTGTTCGGCGCCCCCGCGCACCCCTACACCCGCGGGCTGCTGGACTCGCTGCCCCGCCTCGACGACACCGACGACGCCCCGCTGCGGGCCATCCCCGGCAGCCCGCCGTCGCTGATCAACCCCTCCCCGGGCTGCTCCTTCGCGCCGCGCTGCGCCCGCACCACCGCCGCGACCGCACCCGAGCACGCCCGCTGCCTGGCCGAGCGCCCGGAGTTCGGCGCGCTCGCCCTCGGCCACCAGGCCGCCTGCCATCTGCCGCTGGTGCCGGAAGGAGCCCTCGGATGACCGAGCCCCTGCTGTCCGTCCGGGACCTGGTCAAGACCTTCCCCGGGCGCCGCTCCCGCACCGGCCGGCCCGGTGCGCCCGTCCGGGCCGTGGACGGCGTCAGCTTCGACGTCGGCGCCGGTGAGACCCTCGGCCTGGTCGGCGAGTCCGGCTGCGGCAAGTCCACCACCGGGCGCATGATCGTCCGGCTGATCGACCCGACCTCCGGCACCGTCGACTTCGACGGCACCGAGATCGGCGGCCTGACCCAGGCCCAGCTGCGCCCGCACCGGCGGGACCTGCAGATGGTGTTCCAGGACCCGTACTCCTCGCTCAACCCCCGGCAGACGGTGGCCCGGATCATCTCCGAGCCGCTGCTGGTCCAGGGCACCGGCGCGGCCGACGCGCGCAAGCGGGCGGCGGAGCTGATGGAGCTGGTCGGGCTGATCCCCGAGCACCTGGACCGCTACCCGCACGAGTTCTCCGGCGGCCAGGCGCAGCGGATCGGCATCGCCCGCTCGCTGGCCACCTCCCCGCGGCTGGTGGTCGCCGACGAGCCGGTCTCCGCGCTGGACGTCTCCATCCAGGCCCAGGTGGTCAACCTGATGGAGCGGCTGCAGGAGGAGCTCGGCCTGGCGTACATCTTCATCGCCCACGACCTCTCGGTGGTCAAGCGGGTCTGCGACCGGGTCGCGGTGATGTACCTCGGCCGGATCGTCGAGATCGGCGACAAGGCGGAGGTCTACGGCAACCCGGCCCACCCCTACACCCGGGCCCTGCTCTCCGCCGTGCCGCTGCCCGACCCGGCGGCGGAGCGGGCCCGGGAGCGGATCGTGCTGATCGGCGACCCGCCGAGCCCGGCGAACCCGCCGAGCGGGTGCAGCTTCCACCCGCGCTGCCCGAAGGTGCAGGACGTGTGCCGCACCGAGCGGCCGCTGCTGCAGATCGCCGGGCCGGGCGCTCGGGAGGCGGCCTGCCACTTCCCGGAGGCCTGAGGTCCTTCGGGCCCGCCTGCCGCTGTACCGCCGGTGCCCCACGCCCGGCGGTGCAGCCCCAGGTGCGCCCGACGGGCGCAACACCCGTGATCGGTCCCACCCCCACCGCACCTCCCCATGCCGCACCTCCCCGTGTTTCCGCAGGTACACCGCTCCACCTCCCCCACACCTCCACATCCCAGGAGCACTGGTGTCAACTTCCCGCACCGGGCGAAGAGTTCTGCTCGCGGCCGCGATGGCCGCCACCCTCACCCTGCCGCTCGTCCAGAGCGCCCAGGCGTTCGGCGCCGCGCAGCCGTCCGCCGGCGCGCGGCCCGCCGCCACGCCGTCCGCCGTCACGCCGTCCGCCGGCGCTGCGTCCACAGGCACGCCGTCCGCGGGCACCGGGACCTTCGACGGCGCCCGGACCGGCTACGACGAGGTGGACCGCCTGGGCGACGCCGTCGCCAGGGCCGGCACCGCCGCCCCCGCGCCCGGCGGCGGCTCGCTGGGCGACGCGCATTCAACGACATGAACTGCACCTTCGGCAAGGTCGACGTCTGGTCCTCGGGCCGGGCGGGCACCGCCGACCACACCTGTGAGGGACCGCTGCGGCGGTAGTCCTCCCACCGACCCCCGTACGGGCCTGCCGTTCAACCGCTTCCGCGGTGGGCCCGTACGGGTCCGATCCGGCCGCTCCTTCCACACGGCCGGCCCCTGCCCGGGCGCACACCTCTCCCCGCCGCGCCCGGGCACGGCCCCCCGCCTCCGCCCGCCTCCACGGTCCCCACGGGTCGGCACGGGGTGCCTGCACGACACCAACTGCCCAACACCCCACACTCGCAGGAGTTATTGGTGTCTTCCACGCGACGCATGCGCACCACCATGCTCTCGATCGCACTCGCCGCAACGCTGGCCGCGCCGCTCGTCCAGAGCGCCCAGGCGGTCGGCAACCCCGCCGCCGCTCCGGCCGCCGCCGCTTCCGCCGGCGCCCCGGGCGGGGCGTTCGGCCCGGCCGCGTACGGCCCCGACGGCGAGGTGGCCCACCAGGCCGCCGCGCCGGCCGGTGCCTCCTCGGCCGGTCCCGGCGGCTGGCCCGGCGCCGCGGCCCTCCAGCCGACCACCGCCGCGCCGCAGGCCGCGGCGCCGGCCGGCACGGCGCCGGTCGCCGCCGCCGCGGACCAGGCGGACCAGGCCGCACCCTGCACCGTCGAGCGGTTCAGCGCACTCACCCCGGGCGAGCTGGCCGACTTCCTCGCCGACCGCCGGCACCCGTACCAGGAGTGCCTGCTGCCGCTGCTGACCAGCTGGGACGCGCGGTTCGCCAAGGTGATGACCGGCGCCCACGTCCGGGCGGTGGCCGACCGGATCAGCGATCTGGCGCCGTCCTTCGACAGCGCCGACAACCTGAACCAGAAGGAACTCTGGTACTTCCTGCACGTCGCGGTGCTGTTCGACTTCTACCACCACGACGTGATCGACATCCGCGACGCCGTGACCACGGCGGCCCTCGACCGGGCGATCACCCGCTACACCGCCAACCCCCGGGTGTTCGAGCCGACCACCGCCGCGGGCAGCGCGATGGGCGAGCTGCTGCAGACCGGCACCATGCCGACGCTCCGGCTCGGCCGCATCGGCCTGGTCAAGCGGGTCCTCGGGATGTTCGCCCCCGGCAGTGCCGTGGTCGGTGACTACGGCTGGAACTGGGCCGTCCAGAGCGCCCTGCAGCTCAACTTCCAGGGCGTCTACAACGTGGGCGACGACCCGCAGGGGCTGTTCCGGGCCGCCGTGGCCGCCGACGCCGGCTACCGCGAGGCCTTCCGGGCGTACGCGGGCTACCGGCACCTCAAGGGCACCGGCAGCGAGTGGGCGGCCGGTGACGCGATGCTGGAGTACGGCCGGTTCAGCACGATCGACGCGCTCAAGTCCGGGCTGCGCGACCAGGCGGGCCAGACCTTCACGCAGGTCACCGATGTCTTCGGCCGGCTCAGCAAGCCCTGGGCCAGCCTCGGCGTGTGGCTCAACGAGATGGGGATCTGCGGCCAGTACAGGGTCTGCCGGGCCGACGTGGCCAGGGAGGTCCTCCCGAACACGTACACCTACGACAACGGGACCCTGGTCATCCACACCCCGCTCGACCGGGCCACCGCCGACCAGCTGTACTACGCCACCAAGCAGGTCAAGGCCCAGTACTTCCGGGTGATCGGCACCGACCAGCCGGTGGCCGACGACCCCAACCCCAAGCTGGAGATCCAGCTGTACGGCACGAAGTCCAGCTACATCAACCTGCAGAACCTGCTCTTCGGGATCGGCGACGTCAACAACGGCGGCATGTTCGTGGAGGGGCGTTCCACCTTCTTCACCTACCAGCGCACCAGCGACGAGTCGTACTTCAGCCTGGAGGAGCTGTTCCGGCACGAGTACACCCACTACCTCAACGCCCGCTGGGCCATCCCCGGGCCCGCCAACTCCGCCCGCTGGACGGACGACTCCACCTTCGCCATGAACGAGGGAACCGCCGAGTACTTCGCCGGCTCCACCCGCGACGGGGGCGTCAAGGCGCGCGCGATGATGGTCAGCGAGATCGCCACGGCGGAGCAGCGCGGCGCGGCCCGGCTGACCGTCGACCAGATCCTCCAGGCCACCTGGGCCTCGCGGGGCTTCACGGTCTACCCGTACGCGGCGACCTTCTTCAACCTGCTGGGCGAGAAGCACCCCGAGCAGCTCGCCGAGATGTACCGCCTGATGCGGGCCGACGACCGTGCGGGCTACGACGCCTGGCGGGAGCGCCTGGGCCGGGACGCGGCGCTGCAGCGCGAGTACTCGGCCTTCCTGGACGCCGAGATCCCGCAGGCGGCGAAGCTCCTCGTCCCGGTGACCCGCTTCACGCCGAACGGCTCGCTGCAGTACGCCTACGCCTCCGAGGTGCAGAGCGCGCTGTCCGCGGCCACGTCCAACACGCCGACCTGCAAGGACAACGGCGACTGGGACAACAAGATGCGCTTCAGCTGCACGGGGCGCATCACGGCCAACCTCACCAACGCGGCCGACGCGGGCCGGGTCCGGGCGGACATGGCCGGCACGGTCGACTACTTCCTGCTCGGCCGCGGCGGCACGGCGTCCAACAACCTGGCGGACATGAACTGCTGGTTCGGCAAGGTCGACGTCTGGCCCTCCGGCCAGGCCGGCACCGCCGACTACACCTGTGAGGGCCCGCTGCGGCGGTAGTCCTCCCACCGACCCCCGGTCGGGCGCGGCGGGGAACCTCACGAGGGCCGCGCCCGACCGGGACCCACGAAGAAGGCCTCGGCCCCCGCTGGTGAGCGGGGGCCGAGGCCTTCGGCGTGCCGGGGGTCAGGAGGCCGGGCCGACCCTGACGGTGGTGAGCTGGCCGCCGTGGGTCTCGCGGACCACCTCGATCCGGGTGTTGGTGTCGGGCACCTTCACACCGAGCTGCGGGGTGGCCGGGTCGCTGTAGACGCCGGTGCGGTCGTTGAAGACCGGGACGGCGGGCTCGGACGCGATCTTCACCGCGACGCCCGCCCTGTGCAGGGTGAACGCCGTGGTGGGCTTGAGCGAGAAGGTCGCGTCGAAGGTCTGCGCGCGGCCGTTGACCAGGGTGCCGTCCTTGAAGCGGATCGGCGTCGGGTGGGCGTCGATCGGCAGGATCAGGCCGCCGCCCAGGTGGTCCTTGGTGTTGTTGTCGCCGTACGCGGTGTCCCAGAGCCAGATGAGCACGCCCTCCTGGTACGGGTAGTTGTCGACGATGTTCTGCTTGCCCTCGACGCCCGAGTAACCGAAGTTGTACGGGCCGGTCTTGAGGAAGGCGCCGTAACCGGTGTAGCGGCGGTTCTCGACGATGTACGCGCGCGGGTGCTGCTTGACGGCGGCGCGGCCGGTGATGACCGAGAAGCCGGTGGCCGTCCAGTCGCCCGCGCCGTTCTCGGCGCCGTCGGCGAACAGCTCGGTGTCGCCGGCGGTGATCCGGACGGCGTCCACGAGCACGCCCCGGCCGTGCGTGTTGTTGTCGGAGGTGACGTGGAACCGCAGCCGCACCTGCTGGCCGGCGTAGGCGTCCAGCGGGATGTGCACCTTCCGGTACGTGCCCGAAGCGCCGCTGAAACCGGGCGTGTTGGCGGCCGTGGTACCGATCGGGGCGCCGTCGACGGTGCCGCCGAGGGCCTTCCAGGTCTTGCCCGCGTCGGTGGAGGCCTCGACGGTCAGGAAGTCGTAGTCCTGCTCGATGTCGTACCAGGCGGCGGCGTCGAGCGCGGCCGCGCCGCTCACCGACCGCAGGTCGACGGTGCGGGCCAGCGAGTTGTCCAGGTTGTCGCCCGTGTCGCTCCACCACTGCCGGCCGCCCTGGAAGGGGTCGGCGAGGTCGGTGCTGGTGGTGCTGTCCGGCAGGTGCACCAGGACGGCCTGGGCCTGGTCGGTGTTGTAGCTGCTGACCCCGAGCGCGTGGCTGGAGCGGGTCGCGGCCTGCGCCTCGTCGTAGTTGAGCCAGCCGAACTGCAGCTTGCTCCAGGCGTCGAGGTCGCCCGGGTAGGCGCCGGTGGTGTTCTTCTCCTTGCCCAGGTACGAGCCGGAGGACATCAGCGACCAGAAGTTGACGCTGTTGTCGCCACCGCTGGTGCTGTACAGGTCGGGCAGGCCCAGGTTGTGGCCGAACTCGTGGGCGAACAGGCCGACGCCGCTGTTCTCGCCGCCCTGGACGTAGTCGTAGACGAACAGGCCGGTGTCGCCGACCGGCGCGCCGCCGATCTTGTTGCCGGCCGGGCCGGTCTGCCCGGAGGCGTCCGGGAAGGCCCAACTGCGGTGCGCCCACAGGGCGTCGGCGCCCTGGGCGCCACCGCCCCAGGTCTCGTCGATGCCGGCGTGCACGACGATGACGTTGTCCAGGTAGCCGTCGGGCTGGTTGAACTCGCCGTCCTTGTCGTGGTCGTAGCGGTCGTAGACGTCGTACTGGGCCAGTTCGGCCTTGACGTCCGCGGCGGAGCGGCCCTTGGCGACCTCGCCGTCGTACCAGGCCTTGACCGCGTCCCGGATGAACTCCTGCCCCTGGGTCCAGGCGCCGGAGCCCTGCGGGCCCTTGTTGCTGCCGTACCGGGCCTCGTTGTACGGCAGGGTCACCCAGTTGCTGACCGTGCCCTCGACGTCGTAGCGGCCGGAGGACTGGGTGCGGTAGTAGTTGCGCATCGACACGGCGCCGGGCCGGTCGTCGAAGAACAGCTGCTGGTAGTAGTCCCGGCTGAAGTCCTTGCTCCAGAGCGTGTGGTTGTCGCTCTTGTCGGGCTTGGGGATGCTGTTGGCGCGCGGGCCGGGGGTGCCGCCGTAGCGGGGCTGGCCGTTGTAGAGGGTGGAGTTGTCCACCTCGTCGCCGAACTGGGCGAGGATGACGAAGACCTTGTCCTTGCGCTGCTGCGCGAGTTGGACGTAGTCGTTGCCGACCTTCACCCTGGCGGGCGCCCGCTTGTCCGAGGTCTTGGCGACCGCGCCCTTGTTGAGCTGTTCCAGGGCCTTGGTGCGCAGCGACTGGCGCTCGCGCTCCTGGGGGGCGAGCGGGCCGGGCGGGGCTTCGGCGCCGCCCTGTTCCGCGCTCTGGGCCGCGATCGTGGCGGCGGGGGAGGGGGGTGCGGCCTGGGCGGGGGTGCCGAGGAGGGTGGCCGCTATCGCGCTCGTGGTGAGCGCTGCCGCGAGTACCGCGGACAGTCTGCGCAACTGACCGGTCCTTTCGGGGAGATGGGTGACCGGATGGGCGCAGGTAATATTTCACATGTCATGGGTCACACGGAAGAGTGTGGACGCAGCGGGTGGGGTATGCGGAAGGGGCGCCGTGCGGTCGGCCCGCACGGCGCCCCTTCCACACGCCGCACCGGGCTCGTGGTGCCCGGTGCCGGTGAGCTCTGCGGACTACCCCAGGGTCTCGCGCAGGAAGGCGAGTTCGGCCGTCGTGAGCTGCTCGTTCACCCCGTTCGGGGTCATGTGGGTGACGCCCGGCAGCGGCAGCACGCGGTGCGCCCGGCCGGCCCGGGTGAGGGCCTGGGAGAGCAGCAGGGTGTGCGAGGGGTGGACGTTGTCGTCGGCCAGGCCGTGGATCAGCAGCAGCGGCCGGGACAGGGCGGGCGCGTCGTCGACCAGGCAGTCGCCGGCGTAGCCCTCGGGGTTGTCCTGCGGCAGGCCGAGGTAGCGCTCGGTGTACGCGGTGTCGTACCGGCGGAAGTCGGTCGGTGCCGCGCCCGCGCAGGCGGCGTGGAAGACGTCCGGGCGGCGCAGGACGGCGAGCGCCGCGAAGTAGCCGCCGTAGGACCAGCCGCGTACGCCGACCCGGGTCAGGTCGAGGTCGGGATGGGTGGCGGCGAGCGCCTGCAGGGCGGCCACCTGGTCGTCCAGCGCCACCTGGGAGAACCGGCGGAAGATCGCCCGGCTGAAGGCGGGGGAGACGAAGGGGGTGCCCCGGTTGTCGGTGGTGACCACGGCGAAGCCCTGGTCGGCCCACCACTGGCGGAGCTGCCAGCGGCGCGGCTCGTTGGCCACGGCCTGGAAGCCGGGTCCGCCGTAGACGTCCAGCAGGACGGGCAGCCGCTCGCCGGCCCGGTGCTCGCGCGGGTACACGACGGCGGTGGGCAGGGCGAGTTCGGTGACCCGGGCGAGCTGCGGGGTGACCTGGTAGGGCAGTGCGGCGGCGTGGTCGGCGAGCTCGACCTCCTCGCCCCGGAACAGCGCCCGGCGGCGGACCCCGGCCGGACCGGCCGAGGTGAGCAGCAGGGTGTCGCCGGCGGCGAGTGCCGAGTGGACGCCGGGGCCGGCGCTGAGCCGCTCGGGCGCGCCGCCGTCCGGGTCGATCAGGTGGACGTGCTGGTCGGCCGGGTCGCCCTCGCCGGTCTCGCAGAGCAGCCGGCCGCGCAGCCGGCCGACCACCCGGCGGATCTGCAGTCCGGTGGTGTCGAGCGGCTTGCCGTCCAGCGCCAGGCCGCGGGCCTCGGGGGTGTCGTGGACGGTGAGCAGCCGGCCGCCGTCCAGCCGGGCCGGGGTGCCGGGCAGGTCGTCCACCCAGAACTCGTCGGTGGTGCGGGACAGTTCGGTGCACACGCCGGTGGCCGGGTCGGCGCCGAGCAGCAGCACGTTCTGCTGCAGGCGGTCGGCGACGGTGAGCAGGACCTCGTCCGTCCCGGCCCACTCGGCGGCGCAGAGGTAGGGGAACGCCTCGGTGTCCCAGTGCAGTCGGAGCCGGGTGCCGTCGAGGCCGAGGACCCACAGCTGCACGTCGGCGTTCGGTCCGCCGGCCTGCGGGTAGGCGAAGTCCTCGGACTGCTCGTCCGGCCGGGCCGGGTCGGCGAAGTACCGCCGGGGGAGGGCGGACTCGTCCACCCGGGCGGCCAGCAGCGCGCCGCCGTCCGGGCGCCACCAGTGGCCGCGGGAGCGGCCCAGCTCCTCGGCGGCGGCGAACTC
Source organism: Kitasatospora sp. NPDC058170 (assembly GCF_042883905.1). Taxonomy (NCBI): domain Bacteria; kingdom Bacillati; phylum Actinomycetota; class Actinomycetes; order Kitasatosporales; family Streptomycetaceae; genus Kitasatospora; species Kitasatospora sp. NPDC058170. The sequence continues at coordinate 40,116 of NZ_JBHVUV010000027.1, read as the reverse complement.
GGCGACGCCCCAGCGGGCGCCGTCGGCGGGGCTGAGCGGGCGGGGGTCGGGGTGGACGTACAGCGCGTCCCCGGCGACGTAGGCGGTGCGCCGGCCGTCCGGGGCCGGACGCGGGTCGAAGGCCGGTCCGGCGGTGGGGAGTTCGGTGGTGGCACCGGTGGCGGTGTCGGTGCGGAACAGTCGGCCGTCCAGGGCGAAGACGGCGGTCGCGCAGTCGGCGGTGGCGGCGTACGAGCCTATTCCGGCCGCGTGGAGCCGGATGCGCTCGCGCAGGCGGCGTTCGACGGCCGGCAGGTCGTCCCGGTCGCCGGTGCGCTCCGGGGCGAGCGCGGCGGGGTCGGCGACCAGGCGCTCCTGGCGGGTGGCCAGGTCGAGCAGCCGGAGCCGGTCGACCGGGTCCTCGGAGCCGGTCGAGCGCAGCAGGAGCAGCCGGGTGCCGTCCTCGGAGAGGACGAACGCGCGCGGGGCGCCGTAGGTGAAGCGGCCGGTGCGGGTGCTGAGCGAGAGGAAGGGGTCGGTGATGGTCACCGCCCGATGGTCTCCGCGGTGCGGGAGACTCACCAGTATTATGTCATGTGAAATGTCACACATCATGTCGGAGGAATCGTGATCGAGGACCTGCGGACCGTCGAGCCCCCGGCCCCGCTGCCGGGCACGGACGGTCTGTTCACGCTGGATCCGGCGGCGGTGCACCTCAACCACGGCTCGTTCGGCGCGGTCCCCGTCCCGGTGCAGCGGGTCCAGGAGCGGCTGCGGGAGGAGATGGAGCGCGACCCGGACGGCTTCTTCGCCGACCTGCCCGCACGGGTGGCCGCGGCCCGGACCGGGCTCGCCGCCGAACTCGGCGCGGACCCGGACCGGTCGGTGCTGGTCGGCAACGTCACCGAGGGCGTCGCCATCGCGCTGGACTCCGTCCCGCTGGCGGCCGGGGACCGGATCCTGCTCACCGACCACGGGTACGGCGCGGTCGAGCTGGCGGTGCGGCGGCGCGCGGCGGAGGCGGGCGCCGAGGTGCACGTCGTCCGGCTGCCGCTGGACGACCCGGGCGAGGACGCCGTCCGCGAGGCCGTCCTCGCCGGGGTGGACGGCCGGACCGTGCTGGCCGTCCTGGACCAGATCACCTCGGTCGGCGCCCGCGGGATCGCCACGCCCGCGCTGCTCGCCGCCCTGCGCGGGCGCGGGGTGGCCACCGTGGTGGACGGCGCCCACGCGCCCGGCGCGCTGGCCGACCCGATCGACGAGGCCGCCGACTTCTGGGTCGGCAACCTGCACAAGTGGGCCTTCGCCCCGCGGGCCACCGGCCTGCTCGCGGTCCGCCCGGAGTGGGCCGCCCGGGTCCGCCCGCTCGCGGTGTCCTGGGAGCACGCCCGGGGCTTCCCGGCCGCCGTCGAGTGGCGCGGCACGGTCGACTACACGCCGTGGCTGGCCGCCCCGGCCGGCTTCGAGGTGCTGCACGGGCTCGGCGCCGAGCGGGTGCGCGCGCACAACGACCGGCTCGCCGGGTACGGGCAGCGGGTGCTGGCCGAACGCGTCGGGCTCCGGCCGCTGCCGGGCCTGGCGGGCGTGCCGATGCGCGCGCTGCGGCTGCCGCCCGGGCAGGGCGAGACCGAGGCGGACGCCCGGGCGGTGATGGCCTGGCTGTGGAAGCGGGCGGCGGTACGAATCGCGGTGCGCCCCTGGGCGGGCGGCGGCGTGCTGCGGATCAGCGCGCAGCTGTACAACCGGCCGGACGAGTACGAGCGGCTGGCGGCGGCCCTGGCGGAGCTGCTGCGCGGCTGACGGGCTCCGGGCTCCGGGATGCCCGGCGTCGCGGACCCGACGCGACTTTGCAAACACGCCCTAGTCGGCGGCCGCCCGCAGCTCGGTGAGCAGCAGGTGCTGGTCGGCCAGGAGCACGGTCAGGATCCGCCGGGCCGCCCGGAGCAGGTCGGCGACGTCCCCGCCGGCCAGGGCGTACACCACCGTGCCGCCCTCCCGGGTGGCGGTGACGATGCCGGACCGGCGCAGCACCGCGAGCTGCTGGGAGAGGCTGGACGGTTCGACCTCCAGCTCGCCCAGCAGCTCGCGGACGGACGTCGGTCCGGCCTGCAGCAGCTCCAGCACCCGGATCCGGACGGGGTGGCCGAGCATCCGGAAGAACTCGGCCTTCGCCTGGTAAAGCGCTACCGCCACGACTCTCCCCTCCCTGGTGGCAGGCCGGTCAGATCTCCAGTGCCACTTCGATCCGCCTGAGCTGGTGGCGGGCCATGGCGAGGTTGGAGCGGCCGCGGTTGAGCGCCAGGAAGAGGAAGAGGCCGCGGCCGTTCTGCGTGGTGAGCGGGCGGACCAGGTGGTACTGGCTGGTCAGGCTGACCAGGATGTCCTCGATCTCGTTGTCGTGGAGGCTGAGCATCTCCATGGTCCGCATCTTGGCCCGGACCAGGTCGGTGTTGCCGGCGGCGGCGAGGTTGAGGTCCAGCTCGCCGGTGTCCCCGCCGAGGGTGCCGAGCGCCATGCCGCTGCCGTAGTCGACCAGGGCGACGCCGATCGCGCCGTCGATGCCCATGGCCTCCTTGAGGGACGTCTCCAGGTTCGCCATCGTCTTGCTCCTCCCGTGCGTGGTGGCTGTCGGACTCCGAATCTAGGGAGGGTCGCGGGCTTTCCACCGGGGATGACCGGAGACGTTCGAAGCCGGTGCGATCGTGATCACTTGAAGATGTTTGCAACTATGGATCTGAGAGAGAACTGATCTCGTCGCACGAAAAACGGTGCTATCGATGTCGGTCCTCCCGGGTAACCTCTCGCTGAGATGCGAGATCACACCAACCACACCCGGACGGCGATGAACACCCCTCAGCCCGAGCAGTCCGAAGACCAGGAGCTGAGCCCCGCCGAGGCGTACGCGGCCTTCCGCCGCAGGGCCAAGGAGCAGGCGACCGCCCTGTACGGCTTCCAGCAGCTGTACGACTTCCCGCTGGACGACTTCCAGCTGGAGGCCTGCCAGGCCCTGGAAGGCGGCTCGGGCGTCCTGGTCGCCGCCCCCACCGGCTCCGGCAAGACCATCGTGGGCGAGTTCGCGGTCCACCTCGCCCTCCAGAGTGGGCGCAAGTGCTTCTACACGACGCCGATCAAGGCCCTCTCCAACCAGAAGTACGGAGACCTGGTCAAGCGCTACGGCGCCGACAAGGTCGGCCTGCTCACCGGTGACAACAGTGTCAACGGCGACGCCCCCGTGGTGGTGATGACCACCGAGGTGCTGCGCAACATGCTCTACGCGGGCTCCAGCACCCTCAACGGCCTCGGCTACGTGGTCATGGACGAGGTGCACTACCTCGCCGACCGCTTCCGCGGCGCCGTCTGGGAGGAGGTCATCATCCACCTCCCCGAGTCCGTCACCCTCGTCTCGCTCTCCGCCACCGTCTCCAACGCCGAGGAGTTCGGCGACTGGCTGGACACCGTGCGCGGCGGCACCAAGGTGATCGTCTCCGAGGTCCGCCCGGTGCCGCTGTGGCAGCACGTGATGGCCGGCAACCGGATGTACGACCTGTTCGCCAACCCGGACCGCGACGGCCGGCCCAAGGACGCCCCGCGCAACCCGGCCAAGGCGGTCAACCCCGAGCTGGTCCGCCTCGCCCGCTCCGAGCTCGACCGCAACCCCCGCGACAAGTTCGGCCGCGGCCGCGGGCGGAGCATGCCCAACGGCCGCCCCGGCAAGGTCTGGACCCCGGGCCGGGTCGACGTCATCGACCGCCTGGACGCCGAGGGCCTGCTGCCCGCGATCACCTTCATCTTCAGCCGGGCCGGCTGCGAGGCCGCCGTGCAGCAGTGCCTCAGCTCCGGCCTGCGGCTCAACAAGGACGGCGACCGGGGCCGGGTCCGCGCCATCGTCGAGGAGCGCTGCGCCGACATCCCCGACGAGGACCTGCACGTCCTCGGCTACTTCGAGTGGCTGGACGGGCTGGAGCGCGGCATCGCCGCCCACCACGCCGGGATGCTGCCCCGCTTCAAGGAGGTGGTCGAGGAGCTCTTCGTGAAGGGCCTGGTCAAGGCCGTCTTCGCGACCGAGACCCTGGCGCTGGGCATCAACATGCCCGCCCGCTCGGTGGTCATGGAGAAGCTGGTCAAGTGGAACGGCGAGACCCACGCCGACATCACCCCCGGCGAGTACACCCAGCTCACCGGCCGGGCCGGGCGGCGCGGCATCGACATCGAGGGCCACGCCGTCGTGCTGTGGCAGCGCGGCCTCGACCCGGAGGCCCTGGCCGGCCTGGCCGGCACCCGCACCTACCCGCTGAAGTCCTCGTTCCGGCCGTCCTACAACATGGCCGTCAACCTGGTCTCCCAGTTCGGACGGCACCGCTCCCGCGAGCTCCTGGAGACGTCCTTCGCGCAGTTCCAGGCGGACCGCTCGGTGGTCGGCATCGCCCGCCAGGTCCAGCGCAACGAGGAGGGCCTGGACGGCTACCGCGAGTCCATGACCTGCCACCTCGGGGACTTCGACGAGTACATGGACCTGCGCCGCCGGCTCAAGGACCGGGAGAACGACCTCGCCCGCGAGGGCAGCAGCCAGCGCCGGGCCGAGGCCGTCGAGTCCATCGAGCAGCTCAAGCCGGGCGACGTCATCCACGTCCCCACCGGCAAGTTCGCCGGCCTCGCCCTCGTCCTCGACCCGGGCCTGCCGCCGGTCAGCCGCTCCCCGCGCGGCAACCCGCGCCACCCGGACTTCGCCGACGGCCCGCGCCCGGTGGTGCTGACCGCCGAGCGGCAGGTCAAGCGGCTCGCCATGATCGACTTCCCGCACCCGGTCGCCGCCGTCGAGCGGGTACGCATCCCCAAGTCCTTCAACCCGCGCAGCCCGCAGTCCCGGCGCGACCTGGCCTCGGCACTGCGGACCAAGGCCGGCCACCTGGAGCCCGAGCGGTTCCGCAAGGGCCGCGCGGCCGCCGCCGACGACCCGGAGATCAGCCGGCTGCGCGCCGAGCTGCGCCGGCACCCGTGCCACGGCTGCGACGAGCGCGAGGACCACGCCCGCTGGGCCGAGCGCTACCACCGGCTGCACCGCGACACCGAGCTGCTGGAGCGCCGGATGCGCTCCCGCACCCACACCATCGCCCGCACCTTCGACCGGGTCTGCGGGCTGCTCGCCGACCTCGGCTACCTCCAGGGCGACACCGTCACCGACGACGGCAAGCGGCTCGGCCGGCTCTACGGCGAGCTGGACCTGCTCGCCTCCGAGTGCATCCGCGAGGGCGTCTGGAGCGGCCTGGCCGCCGCCGAGCTGGCCGCCTGCGCCTCGGCGCTGGTCTACGAGGCCCGGCAGTCCGACGACGCCGCCGCCCCCCGCGTCCCGGAGGGCGGCGCCAAGGAGGCGCTCGGCAAGATGGTCCGGATCTGGGGCCACCTGGACGCCCTGGAGGAGCAGCACCGGATCAACACCGCCGAGGGCGTCGGCCAGCGCGAGCCGGACCTCGGCTTCGCCTGGGCGGCCTACCGCTGGGCGCTGGGCCACAGCCTGGACCAGGTGCTGCGCGACGCCGACATGCCGGCCGGCGACTTCGTCCGCTGGACGAAGCAGCTGATCGACGTCCTCGGCCAGATCCAGGACGCCGCCGGCGAGGACGCCGAACTGCGCAGGACCGCCCGCAAGGCGGTGGACGGCCTGCGCCGCGGCATCATCGCCTACTCCTCGGTGACCTGACCTGACCTGACCTGATCTGCCTGACCTGACGGCACGCCGGAGGGGCCCGTCACCACGACGGGCCCCTCCGGCGTGCCCCGGGTCGGGCGGGCCCTGTGGCGCACCCGGCGGGGGAGTACCGCCCGGACGGGCTCCGGACCCGTTCGTGCATGATGACGGGATGAACCGCACCGGCCAGCGCTTCCACGTCATCGTGCTGTCGAACTTCGCCAGGGGCTTCGACAAGTACGCGTTCGCCTACGGCAAGGCGGGGATCCCGGAGAGTACCCACCCCGACCGGTTCCACCTGCTGACCCGGGCGGAGCTGGGCATCGGCATAGGCAAGGCACGACGCCTGCTGGACCGCCTAAACATCACGGGCGACCGGCTGCTGGTGCTGGAAACCGCGGTGGACCCGGACACGCTGCTGCCCAACGTGTCGACCGGCCTCGGCGCGGAACTGCACGAGCCCCGCATCCGCTTGTCGGCCGTCCACGAACTCGACCAGGCGGGCGAGGACTTCACGCTGCGCCCGACAACCGTCGAGGACGTGATGGCGGATTCGCTGCAGCTGCACGGATCGGCCCGGCGCAGCTACACCGACCTGCGGCCGCGCTCGGTGTCGGTGCTGCCGGTCGCCTCCGCCTGCCAGGCCCGGTGTTCGTTCTGCTTCTCCGCGGCTTCGATCTCCACCGACCAGGCGCCGGCCCGGGTGCCGTGGGACGCGGTCGGCTCCTGGCTGGAGCGCGCCCGCGCGGCGGGCGCCGAGCGGGCGGTGATCACCGGCGGCGGGGAGCCCTCGCTCCTCCCGTTCGAACAGCAGCTGCGGCTGGTGTCCGCCTGCTCGGCGGCCTTCCCGAAGGTCGTCCTGATCACCAACGCGCACAACCTGGCCAAGGGCGGGCACGCCGACCGGGCCGACCGGCTGGCCGCCCTGGGCGCCGCGGGCCTGAGCGTGCTGGCGGTCTCCCGGCACCACCAGGACGACGACGTCAGCGAGCGGCTGATGACGCTGCGCACCCCGGTGGGCTCCGTGGCCGACACCTGGCGCGCGGAACGCGACCGCTGGCCGGGCCTGCGGCTGCGGCTGATCTGCGTGCTCCAGCACGGCGGCGTGGCCGATGAGGCCGGCGTGGCCGACTACCTCTCGTGGGCCGCGGCGCTCGGTGTCGAGGAGGTCTGCTTCAAGGAGCTCTACGTCTCCACCAGCACCGAGTCGCTCTACTTCGACCGCGCCGCCAACGTCTGGAGCCGGGAGCACCAGGTCCCGCTGTCCGTCGTCACCCGGTTCGCCGCCCGGCACGGCTTCGACCTGGAGAGCCGCCTGCCCTGGGGCGCACCGGTCCACCACGGCAGCTGGGACGGCCGGCCGATGCGGATCGCCGCCTACACCGAGCCCAGCCTGCTCTGGGAGCGCACCCACGGGATCGCCCGCAGCTGGAACGTCATGGCCGACGGACGCTGCTACGCCTCCCTGGAGGACCGGGCCAGCGAGATCCTGCCGGAAGGTGCAGCGGTATGAGGTTCGACGAGTTCCAGGAGTTCCGGCGGCGGCAACTCGGTGCGGCCCCGCCGCTCCTGGACGCCGCCGAGACCAACCTGTACCGGGCGCTCGCTCCGATGCGACCGGAAGCGCCGGCCGGCACGCACACGGTGTACCGCTGCGATCTCGCCCGCGCCTGGCTGCGGCGGTTCGAGCTGCCGCAGGAGTGGTCCCGCCACGCCATGGTCTGCCGGGGCGTCCGGCACGGACTCGGCGTGGTGTTCCGGTGGCTGCGCACCGTGCAGGCACGGCTGTGGCTGCCCGGCGACGTGTACCCGGTCTACTTCGACCTGGCCCGCGCCGCGGGCCTGGCGCCCGCGTCCTACCCGACGCTGCCGGCGCCGGCCCTGCCGACGTCGCCGGCGGACGACCGGCCCGAGTACCTGCTGCTCGCCAACCCCAGCAAGCCGCTCGGCCGGTACCTGTCCGAGGCCGAGTGCGACGCGGTGATCTCGTGGTTGCGGGAGTCGCCGCACCGCCACCTGCTGATCGACAGCGTCTACGAGCTGGGAGCCCCGTTCGCCGCCGGCACCCGGCGCCTGCTCGACACCGGTCGTGCGGTCCTGCTGCACTCGGTCACCAAGGGGTGGCTGTGGCCGCAGACGTTCGGCGTGGTGCTGCTCGGTCCGGCGCAGGCCGAACTGGCCGAAGCGTTCCGGGCGGATCCGCCGACGCCGGATCAGCTGAGGCTCGCCGACCGCCTGCTGACCGGGCACGGTGACCTGCCCCGGCTGGTCGTCGACGAACTGGCCGCGCGGGCCGAGCGGTTGTTCACACGGCTGCCGGACGAGGTGCTCGGGGCGATTCCCGCGGAGACCCGGACCTGCCCCGGCAACTACTTCTTCCCGGTCGGGATCCCGGCGCAGACGCTCCACCGCGAGTACGGCGTGCTCGCCGTGCCGGTCGGCGTGTTCGGCGAGAGCCGCTGGCCGGGGTCCGTCCTGACCAGCCTCGCCGACGCCTTCGGCCCGACGGCGGCGGACGAGGCCGAGTCGGGACCTCGGTAGCGCGACGACGGTAGGAAGCGCCGACGACAGTGACCGGACCTGAGGCCCGGGAGGTGCCGGGGAGCCCGCGCGGCGGAGTGCGCCGCGCGGGCTCCGTGCTCAGCGGGTGGCGGCGAGGGTTTCGAGGAGGCGGGTGAGGGAGGTGCCGAGGCCCCAGCGGGTGGAGAGCTCCTCCAGGGACATCGGGTCCAGCGGCTCGTGCGGCAGCGCCGGGTCGAAGTCCGGCAGCGGCGCGTCCTCGGCGACCCGCACCACCGTCGGCGCGACGTCCAGGTAGGCCCCGCCCTCGACGATGTTGCGGCGCCGGGCCGGGGTCAGCTTCGAGCCGATGTCCAGGGCGGCGGCCCGGATCGCGGCCAGGTCGCCGTACTCGTTGATCAGCTGGGCGGCCGTCTTCTCGCCGATGCCCTTGACGCCCGGCAGGCCGTCGCTCGGATCCCCGCGCAGCGCCGCCATGTCGGCGTACCGGGAGCCGGGCACGCCGTACTTCTCCATCAGCACGGCGTCATCGGTGACCTGCAGGTTCCCCATGCCCTTGACCGGGTAGAGGACGGTGATCCCGCGGGTGCCGTCCACCAGCTGGAACAGGTCGCGGTCCCCGGTGACGATCTGCACCGGGCCCGTGGCGCGGGCGGTCAGGGTGCCGATCACGTCGTCCGCCTCGTAGCCGGGGGAGCCGACCCGGGCGATGCCGAGCGCGTCCAGCACCTGCTCGATCACCGGGACCTGCGGGGCGAGGGTGTCCGGCACCTCCTCCTCGCCGTCCTCGGCCGCCTCGGCGACCCGGTGCGTCTTGTAGGAGGGCACCAGGTCGACCCGCCACTGCGGGCGCCAGTCGGCGTCCATGCAGGCGACCAGCTGGTCCGGGCGGTGGTCCTGGACCAGCCGGGTGATGAAGTCCAGCAGGCCCCGGACGGCGTTGACCGGCTCACCCTGCGGCGAGCGCAGGGTGTCCGGCACACCGTAGTAGGCCCGGAAGTAGAGGCTGGCGGAGTCGAGCAGCATCAGTCGCGGTGCGGTCACGGGTGCGGTCACGCCTCCGATCATGCCGTACGGGACGGACGTCGCGCCGGTCCGTTGCCCTGGCCGGTCCGCGCCCGTGGCTGTCCGGGCTGTCCTCGCCCCGTCCGCGGGTGCGCCGGTCCCGGTCCGGGGCGGGGTCAGTGCTCGTGCGGGCCGGCGCGGTGGACCGGGCCGTGCGAGTCGGCGCAGTGCTCGGGGCCGGTGTCCGTCGGCGCGGTGATCTGCAGCAGCCCGCCCGCGTCGTCCTCGCCGACGTGGTCCACCTGGAGGGTGCTGTGGGTGATCCCGTACTCGTCGGCCAGCCTGCGCTGGAGCCCGCGGCGCACCGCGTGGCAGTCGCCGCCCGGGGTGACCAGGATGTGCGCGGACAGGGCGGGCTGGTTGGAGGTGATCTCCCAGATGTGCAGGTCGTGGATCTCCTCCACCAGCGGCTGGGCGACCATCCGGTCCGCCACCGCGTCCGGGTCGATGCCCGCCGGCGCGGCCTCCAGGAAGATCCGCCCGGAGTCCCGGACCAGGCCGACGCCGGCCTTCAGCATCAGCGCGACCACGATCAGCGAGGCGATCGCGTCGGCCCGGGAGAAGCCGGTGGCCAGCATCACCGCACCGGCGACGGCGGTGGCGATGAACGCGTACAGGTCGGTCACCACGTGCTGGAAGGCGCCCTCGACGTTCAGCGAGCTGCGGTTCGCCCTGGACATGCACCAGGCGGCGGCCAGGTTGACCACGATCCCGACCAGCGCGGTGACCAGGACCAGCGAGCCGGCCACGTCGGGCGGGTCGATCAGCCGGGCGACCGCCTCGTAGCCGAGCCAGGCGGAGAGCACCAGCAGCGTCACGCCGTTGGCCTGGGCGGAGAGGATCTCGGCCCGCTTGAGCCCGTAGGTGTAGCCGCCCCTCGCCGGCCGGGCGGCCAGCCGCATCGCGACCAGCGCCAGCACGATCGAGGCGGCGTCGGTGAGCATGTGCGCGGCGTCCGAGATCAGCGCCAGCGACTCGGCGGCGAAGCCCACCACGACCTCGCCGGCCATGAACACCACGATCAGCGCGAGCGCGCTCAGCAGCCAGCGGCGGTCGGCGTCGGCGGCGACCCCGTGCGAGTGCCCGCCGTGCCCGCCGTGACCGTGCGCGCCGTGACCGCGGCCGCCGTGGGCGTGCCCGTGGTCATGCGCATGATCATCGTGGGAGTGCTCGTGCCCGGCCATCGAAGTCCTCTCCTGGACGCACGGGGGGTGGGGTAAGGGGCGCAACCGCCCTGCACCCGAAGTGAACCTCAGATCGGACAAAGATCCAAAGGCTGTACTGGTGACCGTTGTCGTTGCCGCCTGGCCCCCTTCGCTCGATCGGAGCACGCCCGTGGTGAGCAGGCGGGATACCGCCGGGCGCCGCCTCCTCAACGCCGCCGGCCTCGGTCAGGTCACCCCCGACCCTTCCCGTCCGACCCGGTCCGCTTCCGGTTCGGGTGCGGACCACCCGCTGCTTCCTTCCGGCCTCTTCCGCCCGCTTTTCGTCCACTTCGGGCTCATCGGCTGACCCGACCGGGTGACACCGGCTTGCGCGGTCACGCACGGCTGCGCAACGATCACCATCCGTGAAGATCACTACGGTGGGCACCGTCCACTGGCTGGCGGAACTGGAGCCGGTGGCCGAGGACTTGATGAATCGCCACCTCGGATCGGCGCGCGAGTGGTTCCCCCACCAGTACGTGCCCTGGAGCCTCGGCCGGGACTACGACGGCCCGCTCGACGGGGAGGCCTGGCACCCCGGGCAGTCCGCACTCGACCCGGCGGTGCGCTCCGCGCTGGTGGTCAACCTGCTCACCGAGGACAACCTCCCCGGCTACCACTGGACCATCGGCACCCAGACCTCCCGCGACGGCGCCTGGGGGGCCTGGCTGCACCGGTGGACCGCCGAGGAGGACCGGCACGCCACCTCCCTGCGGGCCTACCTGCACGCCACCCGCGCCGTCGACCCGATCGCCCTGGAACGCGCCCGGATGGCCCAGGTCGGCACCCCGGCCGACCCCCGGCCGACCGGCGTACTCGCCACCGTCGCCTACGCGGCCGTCCAGGAGCTCGCGACCCGGGTCAGCCACCGCAACACCGGCCGGCTCAGCGGCGACCCGGTCTGCGAACGGCTGCTCGCCCGGATCGCCCAGGACGAGAACCTGCACATGGTCTTCTACCGCGAACTGCTGCGCGCCGCGCTGGAGCTCGACCCCGACCAGGTGCTCGCCGTGCTGGCGGACACCGTGACCGACTTCGCGATGCCCGGCCAGGGCATGCCGGGCTTCGCCCGGATGGCCGCCGACGTGGCGGTGGCCGGCGTCTACGACCCGAGGATCCACCACGACGAGGTACTGGTCCCGGTGCTGCGCACCCTGCGGGTCTTCGAGCTGACCGGACTCGGACCGGTCGGCGAACAGGCCCGCGACCGGCTCGCCGGGCACCTGGAGCGCCTGGACGCCCGGGCCGCCCGCTTCGTCGAGCGCCGCGCCCAGGCCCTCGTGGTCCGCGCCCGCCGCGCCGCCCCCGCCACCGCTCCCGAGGTCACACCCCGGACCGGCGCGAGCGCACCCCGAACAGGAGAGGCATGACCATCACCACGGCCGGCACACCCGCCGCCGACATCGAGTACCACTACGACCTCGGCAACGACTTCTACGCACTGTGGCTCGACGAGACCCTGGCCTACACGGCCGCGAAGTGGGACGGCATCCCCCGCGACGAACCCGACGCCACCGCACTGCCCCGCGCCCAACGGGCCAAGCTGGACCACCACCTGGACCTGGTCGGCGCCGAGCCGGACGGCGGACTGCGCCTGCTCGACGTCGGCTGCGGCTGGGGCGCGATGCTGGAGCACGCCGTCCGCGGGCGCCGGGCCGCCGAGGCCACCGGGCTCACCATCTCGCGCGCCCAGCACGCCCACCTCGAGGCACGCGGCCTGCCGGGCGTCCGGGCCAGGCTGGAGAGCTGGGAGGACCACCGCCCCGAGCGCCCTTACGACGCGGTGGTCGCGATGGGCTCCTTCGAGCACTTCGCCACCGCGGAGATGGACCGCGCCGAGCGGCTCGGCGTCTACGCCCGGTACTTCGAGCAGTGCCACGGCTGGCTGCGCCCCGGCGGCCGGATGTCGCTGCAGACCATCGCCTACGACGGCGCGGCCGACGGCGGGGGCCCGCTGGGCGCCTTCGTCGGCAGCGACATCTTCCCCGGCGCCCGGCTGCCCCGGCTGAGCGAGATCGCCGCGGCCGCCGACCCGTACTTCTCGCCGACCGTCCTGCACGCCTCGGCCGAGGACTACGTCCGGACCCTCGCCTCCTGGTCGGCCCGGCTGCTGCGGGCCCGCACGGAGGCCGAGCGGCTGGTCGGCGAGGAGGGATTCCGCCGCTACCGCCGCTATCTGCGGGGCAGCGAGGTGACCTTCCTGCGCGGCGCCGCCACGCTGTACCGGATCGGCTTCCGGCGGCGCGACGAGCCGCTGCGGCTGCCGGTCTGAGGCCGGCGCGTGCCTCAGCGAAACGCGCCGGTGACCGGGCGGCGGGCGTGGGCGGCGGTGGCCGTGGTCTGCGCCGCGCTGTTCCTGATCGGCCTGGACTTCACCGTCCTGAACGTCGCGATCCCCGGGCTGCGCGAGGACCTCGGGCCGAGCCTGGCCGAGACCCAGTGGATCGTCGACGGCTACGCGCTCGCGCTCGGCGGCTGCGTGCTGGCCGCGGGCGCGCTCGGCGACCGCTACGGCCGGCGGCGGGCGTTCGGCCTCGGGCTCGCCCTGTGCGGGCTCGCCTCGGCCGCCGGTGCCACCGGCACCGGCGCGGCCCAGCTGATCGCCGCCCGCTGCGGGATGGGACTGGGCGCGGCGCTGTTCATGCCCGCCACGCTCTGCACCATCGTGCACGTGCTGCCCGATCCGGCGCAGCGGCGCCGGGCGATCGGCATCTGGGCGGCGGTGGCCGGGGTCGGCGCGCTGTTCGGGCCGGTCGCCGGCGGCTGGCTGGTCGACCGGTACGGCTGGCAGGCCGCGTTCTGGCTGAACGTCCCGGTCGTCGCGGCCGTCCTCGCCGCCGCGGCGGCCGTCCTGCCGGAGTCGCGCGACCCCGCCACCCGGCCGCTGGACTGGCCGGGTGCCCTGCTCTCCTGCGGCGGACTGCTCGCGCTGGTCTGGGCCTTCATCGAGGCGCCCGGACACGGCTGGACCAGCGCCGCCGTGCTCGCCGCGTTCGGCGCGGCGGCGCTGCTGCTCACCGGCCTCGTGCTGCGGCAACTGCGGTGCGCGGCGCCGATGGTGCCGGTCCGGCTGCTGCGCGGCGGCCCGGTCTGGCCCGCGACGCTGTCGCTGGCGCTGATGTCCTTCGCCATGTTCGGCGCGATGTTCCTGCTGACGCTCTACCTCCAGCAGGTGCGCGGCCTGTCCGCCTGGCAGGCCGGCGTCCGGATGGTCCCGCTGTCGCTGGGGCTGGCGGCGGGCGCCGTCCTCGGGCCGGTGGTGGCCCGGCGGTGCGGCGCCCGGGTGCCGGCGGCCGGCGGACAGCTGCTGATCGCCGCGGGCTTCGTCCAGCTGGCCAGGCTGGGCACCGACTCGGGGGACCTCCCGGTGCTGGCCTTCGAGGCGGTGGCCGGCTTCGGCGCCGGACTGCTGGCGCCGGTCGCCACCGAACTGGTGATGAGCGCGGTGCCCGAGGCCATGGCCGGTGTCGGCTCGGCGCTCAACGACGCGACCCGGCAGGTCGGTTCGACGCTGGGGGTGGCGGTGCTCGGCTCGGTCCTGGCCACCGCGCTGGGCGGCGCGAGCGGCGGGTCGGACCCGCGGAGCGCCTTCACCGACGGGCTCGCCGACGCCTCCTGGGTCGGCGGGGGAGCCGCCCTGCTCGCGGCCCTGCTCGCCTGGTCCCGCCTGCCGGGCCGCGACCCGGCGGCCGCCGCCCTGCCCGCCCTGCCCGTTCTCGGCCCCGAACCCGACTGACCCCCGCGTTCCCCGCCCCTGCCCCGCGACCTCCGTCCTCCGCTTCCTCCGTCATCGAAAGGCCTCTCCGTGTCCGAGACCTACACCATCCTGCGCGACTGCCTCGTCCAGGAGTTCGACGTCGCCCCCGAGCGGGTCGGCCCGGCCGCCACCCTGGCCTCGCTGGAGCTGGACAGCCTGGCCCTGGTCGAGCTCTCCCTGCTGGTGGAGGAGCGGATCGGCGTCACGGTGACCGACATCCGGCCCGACGGCACCCTCGGCGAGCTGGCCGCCTTCGCCGACGGGGACCTGGCCGCCGGAGCAGCGCGGTGACGGTGCGCCAGGCCGCCGGGAAGGCGGTCGCGGTCACCGGACTCGGGATGGTCACCCCTGCCGGGTTCGGCGCGGCGGCCACCTGGGAGCGGTTCTGCGACGGGCGTCCGACGGCCCGGCACGACCCGGCCCTGGCCGGACTGAACGTCGACTTCTCCTGCCGTGTCGACGCGTACGACGCGCCCGCGCTGCTCGGCGGCCGACTCGCCCGGCGGCTCGACCGGTTCGCCCAACTCGCCGTCCTGGCCGCCCGGGAGGCGGTCGCGGACGCCCGGCTCGACCCGGCCGGGTGGGACGGCACCCGGGTCGGCGTGGTGCTCGGCGTGAGCGCCAACAGCGTCGAGCACTACCGGGTGGAGTACGCCCGGATGGACGAGGGCCGGCCCGACCGGGTCTCGCCGCTGATGCTTCCGCGGAGCATCCCCAACATGGCGGCCGGGGAGGTCGGCCTGGACCTCGGGGTGCTCGGCCCCAGCCTGGTCACCAGTACCGCCTGCGCCTCCGGCACCACCGCGCTCGGCCTGGCCTGCGGGCTGATCCGGGCCGGCTCCTGCGACGTGGTGCTGGCCGGCGGCACGGACAGCCCGCGCTCGCCCATGGTGGCGACGGCCTTCGACCGCCTCGGCGCGCTCTCCCGGCGCCGGCACGACCCGGTCGGCGCCTCCCGCCCGTTCGACGCCGACCGGGACGGCTTCGTCCTCGGCGAGGGCGCGGGAGTCCTGGTCCTGGAGCGGGTGGACCACGCCCGGGCGCGCGGAGTGCGCCCGCGCGCCTACCTGGCGGGCCACGGCTCCGCCGCCGACGCCTACCACTTCACCGCGCCCCGCCCGGACGGCGACGGCCTGGCCCGGGCCGTCGAGGCCGCGCTGGCCGACGCCGGACTGGCGCCGCACGAGATCGGCCACGTCAACGCACACGGCACCGGTACCGCGCTGAACGACCCGGCGGAGGCGGCGGCGCTGCACCGGGTATTCCACCGCCCGCCACCGGTCACCGCCAACAAGAGCGTGATCGGCCACACCATGGGCGCGGCCGGCGCCATCGAGGCCGCGCTGACCGTCCTCACCCTGCAGCACGGGCTGATCCCGCCGACCGCCAACCTCGACCGGATGGACGGGGCGATCGACCTGGACGTGGTCACCAAGGTGCCGCGCCCGCTCGACGTCCGGGCCGCCGTCTCGGTGTCCAGCGGCTTCGGCGGCCAGAACGCGGCCGTCGTCCTGACCGCCGCCTGAACCCCGCCGACCCGTCCGCCGTCCCCGCCCGTCCGCCGGCCCCGTCCCGTCCGCCCGCCCCCGCCCGTCCGCCGGCCCCGTCCCGTCCGCCCGCCCCCGCCCGTCCCCGTCCGCCCGTCCCCCGCGCCCGATCCGGAGTTCCACCATGACCGCCCCGACCGCCCCGCCGGACACCCGTCCGGCCGGGGCCGGCCCCCGCTCCCGCCGCGCCGGCGGCCCGTTCGGCCGGATCCGGCTCGCCGCCGCCCGGCTCTACAGCCGCCTGCTGATGCACCGCCCGCCCGCCGACTGGTCCGTGCCGGTCGCCGACGGGCGGTACGGACCGGCCCGGCCGGCCGACGACCGGCCGCTGACCCTGCTGATGCTGGGCGACTCGCTCGCCCAGAGCCTCGGCGCCGGGCGGCGCGAGGAGACCATGGGCGCCCGCCTCGCCGAAGCCCTCGGCGAGGGGCTCGGCCGGCCGGTGGACCTGCGGGTGCTCGCCCGGGTGGGCGCCACCACCGCCGGCCTCCAGTGGCAGACGGTCCGCGCGGCCAGGCTGCGGCCCGGCATCGCGGTGCTGATCGTCGGCGGCAACGACGCCCTGCTGCCGATCCCGCTCGGCCGCTCCGCACGGCGGTTCGCCCACCTGGTGCGGGCCCTGCGCGAGACCGGCTGGCAGCTGGTCGTGGTGCCCTGCCCCAACCCCGGGTACGGGCCCGGCTTCCGGGCGCCGGTCCGCTGGGCGGGCGCCCGCCGCTCCCGGCGCCTGGCCCGCCTGCAGACCCGCGCGGCCGAGCGGGTCGGCGCCGTCCTGGCCCCCTCCGCCGGGACGGACTTCCGCGACCGGGCCGACGAACTCCTCGGCCCGGACGGCGTCCACCCCTCCCCGCGCGGGTACGCGGAGCACGCCGAGCGGATGCTGCCGAGCCTCCTCGCGGCAGCCCGGCAGTCCGCCCACCCCGACCCGGTGACGCCGTAGCCCGTCCCGGCCGTCGGCCGCCACGCGACAACTCAGGCTCACCCGGAGGGAATTGCTAGCCGGGCACCGCCTCCAGCGGCACCGACCGGGCCGCCGTCGCCGCCCGTACCAGCGCCTGCATCACCCGCAGGTCCTCGCCCTGCTCCGGGTGCCACTGCACGCCCAGCGTGAAGCCCGGCCCCTCCACCGACTCGATGGTGCCGTCCGGCGCGTACGCGCCCACCCGCAGGCCGGCGCCCAGCCGGTCCACCGCCTGGTGGTGGAAGGTCGGCACGGTCAGCTCGCTCTCCGGCAGCAGCCCGCCGAGCAGCGTCCCGGGCACCGGCCGCACGGTGTGCTCCCCGTACCTGCCGGGCGAGCCGCCGTGCACGTCCGGACTGACCACGTCCGGCAGGTGCTGCACCAACGAGCCGCCGCAGACCACGTTCAGCACCTGCATGCCCCGGCAGATGCCCAGCAGCGGGATGCCCGCCGCCAGCGCCGCCCGGATCAGTGCCGACTCCCAGTGGTCCCGCTCCGGTGAGTCCACCTCGGTGCGGGGGTGCGGCGGCTGCCCGTAGTACGCCGGGTCCATGTCCGGTCCGCCCGCGATGACCAGGGCGTCCAACCGGGCGAGCACCTCCGGCGCGCGTTCCGCGGCGTCCGGCGGCAACAGCACCGCGATCCCGCCCGCATCCCGTACGTATGCGGTGTACCGCTCGGGTACCAGCGCCACCCGGCGGTCCCGCCAGTCGCTCCAACTCGCGTCCACCACGTAGGTGCTGACGCCGATGAAAGGCCTGCGATCCATGGCGGGCATTCTCCTCCCGCACCGCCCGTTCCCTCGTCAATCACGCATATCGGCGCGCCACACCCGTCCGCCCTCTTCCGTGCCGTCCGGGCCAGGCCGTACGGTTCGCTGTGACCGATCGATCTCGCTGAGTGATCGAGGAGGAGGGTTCCGCCATGCCCGACAACACCCCCGGTGCCGCCGCGCCGCCGCGCCCGCCGCTCACCCTGGACCAGCTGCGCGCCCTGGTCGACACCGGCGAGATCCACACCGTCGCACTCGCCTTCACCGACATGCAGGGCCGCCTCCAGGGCAAGCGCTTCGCCGCCCGCTTCTTCCTCGACGAGGTCGCCGAGAACGGCGCCGAGGCCTGCGACTACCTGCTCGCCGTCGACATCGACCTCAACACCGTCGACGGCTACGCCCTCTCCTCCTGGGAGACCGGGTACGGCGACTTCGCCATGCGCCCCGACCTCGCCACCCTGCGGCTCACCCCCTGGCAGCCCGGCACCGCCCAGGTCACCGCCGACCTCGCCCGGCACGGCGGCCGCCCCGTCGCCGCCGCGCCCCGGCAGCTGCTGCGCCGCCAGATCGAACGCCTCGCGGAGTACGGCCTCGCCGCCGACATCGGCACCGAACTGGAGTTCCTGGTCTTCCGCGACACCTACGAACAGGCCTGGCTCGGCGGCTACCGCGGCCTCACCCCGGCGAACCAGTACAACGTCGACTACTCGCTGCTCGGCACCGCCCGGGTCGAACCGCTGCTCGCCCGGATCCGCAACGAGATGGCCGGCGCCGGGCTCGTCGTGGAGTCCGCCAAGGGCGAGTGCAACCTCGGCCAGCACGAGATCGCGTTCCGCTACACCGACGCCCTCACCACCTGCGACCAGCACAGCGTCTACAAGACCGGCGCCAAGGAGATCGCCGCCCAACAGGGCTGCGCACTCACCTTCATGGCCAAGTACGACGAGCGCGAGGGCAACAGCTGCCACATCCACCTGTCGCTGCGCGACGCCGTGGGCGCCCCCGCCTTCGCCGGCCGCGACGGGCGGATGACCGACACCATGCGGCACTTCCTCGCCGGACAGCTCCTCGCGCTGCGCGAGTTCAGCCTGCTCTACGCGCCGAACATCAACTCCTACAAGCGCTACCGGCCCGGCTCCTTCGCCCCGACCGCCGTCGCCTGGGGCCGCGACAACCGCACCTGCGCCTACCGCGTGGTCGGCCACGGCCCCGGCCTGCGGATGGAGAACCGCGTCCCCGGCGGAGACGTCAACCCGTACCTCGCGGTGGCCGGCATGATCGCCGCCGGGCTGCACGGCCTCCAGCAGAAACTCGACCTGCCCGCCCCCTGCCTCGGCAACGCCTACGCCGTCGACGAGTACGCCCGGGTCCCCGCCACCCTGCGCGAGGCCGCCGACCTCTGGGAGCGCAGCGACCTCGCCCGCGCCGCCTTCGGCACCGACGTGGTCGACCACTACCTGAACATGGCGCGGGTCGAACAGGCCGCCTACGACGGCGCCATCACCGACTGGGAGCGCTACCGATCCTTCGAGCGGATGTGAGCACCATGCCCGAGCCCACCGGCGGCGCCACCGACGTCCTCGACCCCACCACCGGCGCCGTCCTCGCCACCGTTCCCGACACCACCCCCGAGCGGCTCGACGCCGCCGTCCAGCGCGCGCTCAAGGCCCAGCAGGGCTGGGCCGCCCTCGCCCCCGGCGACCGGGCCCGGCTGCTGCGCCGCTTCGCCGACCAGGTCGACGTGCACATCCCCGAACTCGCCGCACTGGAGGTGAGCGAGGCCGGCCACACCGTCGGCAACGCCCGCTGGGAGGCCGGCAACGTCCGCGACCTGCTGGAGTACGCCGCCGGGGGAGTGGAGCGGCTCACCGGGCGGCAGATCCCGGTGGCCGGCGGCCTGGACGTCACCTTCCACGAGCCCGTCGGCCTGGTCGGCGTGATCGCCCCCTGGAACTTCCCGATGCCGATCGCCGCCTGGGGCTTCGCCCCGGCCCTCGCGGCGGGCAACGCGGTGCTGCTCAAGCCCGCCGAGGCGACCCCACTCACCGCCCTGCGGCTGGCCGAACTCGCCCTCGCCGCCGGGCTGCCCGAGGGCCTGTTCCAGGTCGTCCCCGGCGCCGGCGGCACCACCGGGCGGGCCCTGGTCGACCACCCGGCGGTCCGCAAGATCGTCTTCACCGGCTCGACCGTGGTCGGCAAGGAGGTCGCCGCCCGCTGCGCCGCCCGCGCCAAGCGGGTCACCCTCGAACTCGGCGGCAAGAGCCCCAGCATCGTCTTCGCCGACGCCGACCTCGCCCGCGCCGCCGACCCGATGTCCTTCCTCGACAACAGCGGCCAGGACTGCTGCGCGCGCAGCCGGATCCTGGTGCAGCGCGAGGCCGTGGACGACTTCCTCGCCCTGCTGCTGCCCGCCGTCGAGGCCGTCCGCACGGGGGACCCGGCCGACCCCGACACCCGGCTCGGGCCGCTGATCTCCGCCGCCCAGGTCCGCCGGGTCGCCTCCTACGTCACCCCCGACCTGCCCGTGCTCGCCCGCGGTGCGGTGCCCGAGGGCCCCGGCTTCTGGTACCCGCCGACCGTCCTCGCCCCCGCCGACCCGGGCGTGCCGGCCGTCACCGAGGAGATCTTCGGCCCGGTCGCCGTCGTGCTGCCCTTCGAGGACGAGGCGGACGCCCTGCGGCTCGCCAACGCCACCCGCTACGGGCTCTCCGGATCGATCTGGACCCGCGACCTGGGCCGGGCGCTGCGGCTGGCCCGGGGCGTGGCCGCGGGCAACCTGTCCGTCAACTCGCACTCCTCGGTGCGGTACTGGACGCCCTTCGGCGGCTTCGGGGAGTCCGGCATCGGCCGTGAGCTGGGGCCGGACGCGCTGCGCCACTTCACCGAGACCAAGAACGTCTTCATCCACACCGAGCCCTAGGGTCCGAGGAGTAGGAGCCCCCATGACCGAGAAGCCAGCCGCGACCGCGAAGGACGCTCCGGTCTGCCGGCGACTGGTCGGCCGCACGGCCGTGATCACCGGTGCGGGCAGCGGCATCGGCCTGGCCGCCGCCCGCCGGCTGGCCTCCGAGGGGGCCCGGGTGGTCTGCGCCGACCTCGACGAGAAGACCGGCAAGGCGGCCGCCGCCGAGGTCGGCGGCCTCTTCGTGCACACCGACGTCACCGACCCGTACATGGTCGAGGCGCTGTTCGACGAGGCCTACGAGACCTACGGCAGCGTGGACGTGGCCTTCAACAACGCCGGGATCTCGCCGCCGGAGGACGACTCCATCCTGACCACCGACCTGGCGGCCTGGCGCAGGGTCCAGGAGGTCAACCTGACCTCCGTCTACCTGTGCTGCAAGGCGGCGCTGCCGTACATGCGGCGGCACGGGCGCGGCTCGATCATCAACACCGCCAGCTTCGTGGCCAGGATGGGCGCGGCCACCTCGCAGATCTCGTACACCGCCTCCAAGGGCGGGGTGCTGGCGATGTCGCGGGAGCTGGGCGTGCAGTTCGCCCGGGAGGGCATCCGGGTCAACGCCCTGTCGCCCGGGCCGGTGGACACCCCGCTGCTGCGGGAGCTGTTCGCCAAGGACCCGGAGCGGGCGGCGCGCCGCCTGGTGCACATCCCGCTGGGCCGCTTCGCCCGGCCGGAGGAGATCGCGGCCGCCGTCGCGTTCCTGGCGAGCGACGACTCGTCCTTCATCACGGCGGGCGAGTTCCTGGTCGACGGCGGCATCGCGGGGGCCTACGTCACCCCGTTGTAGGCCCGTTGCAGGCCCTGTTGCAGGCCGTGTTGCAGGCCCGCCCGGGGGTTCTCACCGGAATCTCATGGAAAACACCGGGAATTCGGGGCCGCGCTGATATCGCGTTTATCCGGCTCCCTTTAGATTCTCTTTCGTGAGCGAGCAGATCCCCGCCGGGTGGTACCCGGACCCCAAGGACACCGGCGGCGACCCGAGGCCGCAGCGCTGGTGGGACGGCAACGGCTGGACGGCCAGCACCCGGCCCGCACCCTCGGACGCCCCGCCGCCCCAGGCCGCGGCGGCTCCGGGGCCGGAGACGGCCGCCGAGACCACCGTGCTGGAGGGGGAGGTGCTGGGCAGCGGGCCGACGGTCCGCTACCCGGAGCCGCCCCCCTTCGGCGCCGCCTACGGCACGGCCGCGCCGCAGCCGCCGAAGCCCCGGCGCAAGCCCTCCACGGCGGTCGTGGCGGCCGCCGTGGCGGCCGTGCTCGGGCTGGGCGTCGGCTCCGGCGTGACCTACCTGGCGATGGACCACGACGGGGAGCGGGGCTCGCACCGGGCCGTTCCGCAGCCCGCTCCGCGCGGCGGGGACGGCCCCTGGGGCGGCCTGCCCGACTTCGGCGGCGGTGGTGACGACGGCGGTGGCAACGGGAACGGCGGCGGCAACGGCAACGGCAACGGCGGCGGGAACGGCGGCAAGGGCGGGAACGGCGGCAAGGGCGGCGGCAACGGAGGCTCCGGGGACGGCAAGCAGGCCGGCAGCGGGACCGCCGCCGACCTGGTCAACCGGATCACCCTGCCCGTCCCCTCCGGCTGGGAGGGCGGCACCACCAGCGACGGCTACGCCGCGCTCAGCATCGGCTCCTACAAGTGCGAGGGCGCGACCGGCGCCGCCGCCCAGTGCTCGCTCGGCGGTGCCAACACCAACCGGATCGCCGGCGCCGGCAGCGACGTCCAGGCGGCCGCCAAGGCCGACATCGACAAGGCGGCCAAGGAGTCCTACAGCGAGATCAACTCCCATGAGGAGCTGAAGTCCGAGGCGGTCAAGGTCGACGGCCGCGACGGCTACCTGGTCCGCTGGAAGGTCGACGCGGTGAAGGGCAACGACGGCTACGTCCAGACCGTGGTCTTCCCGTCCGCCGACGGCAAGAACCTGGTCGCCGTCCACCTCGGCTTCGACATCGCCGACAAGGCGCCCGACGTCGCCGTGATGGACACGATCGTCAAGGGCATCGCCGACTACACCGGCAAGATCCCCGCCTTCCCCGGCGGCGGCCCGGGCGGAGCCGACGGCGGCGCCAACACCTGACCGGCCCCGCGCTGCTCACGCACGGCGGCCCACCCGGATTCCGGGTGGGCCGCCGTCATGGTCGGGCTCGATGCGGGGGCATCGGCCGGGGCCGGACCGCACGGGGGTCGGTCAACGGCCCGGTCCCGGCCTCCGGCGGTCAGGCGTCGCGTCGAACAGCCTCGATACGACGACGCCGGAGAACCATGCCGGCCCAGCCGACGCTGATCGCGGCGGCGCCGCTCAGCAGCAGCGGACCGGTGGCCGAGGTGCCGACGGCGGCGTTGGCGGTCGGAACGACCGCGCCGGCCGGCTCGTTGGCGTTGCCGCCGTGCCCGTTGTGGGACACGGTGGACTTGGACTGGCCCGCGGTGATCTGCTGCTCGCTCGGCGCGGCGGGCGCGTCGGCGGCGGCGAGGGCCGAGACCGGCTGCCCGGCGGTGGCCGCCTTGCCGAAGTCGACGTCCGAGCAGCTGTAGAAGGCCTCCGGGCTGTCGGTGCGCTGCCACACCGTGTAGAGCAGCTGGCGGCCGGTGCGCTGCGGCAGCGTGCCGGTGTAGTTGTAGTAGCCGTCCGCGGCGGTCCGGCTGGTCGGGACCACCGCGACCGGGGTCGGCTCCAGGTCGGACCACTTCAGCGGTTTGGTCGGGTCCCAGCTCTGCTTGGTGATGTAGACCGTCTGGTTGCCCTGGTGCGGCGCGGTGACGCGGAACTTGAAGTTGAAGGAGCCCGAACTCACCGGGGTGGCCGGCCAGTCGGCCCGCGGCAGGTCGAGCGCCTTGTACTTGTCCCGGTTCGCCGAGCAGAGCTTGCCGTCCGGGATCAGCGCCTGGTGGTGGCCGTCCGCGTTGGCGATGTTGACCTCGTTCCAGTCGTACAGCGGCTGGGTGCCGCTCAGCGCCACGAGGTCCTTGCACACCTGGGACTTGGGGTTCTCCGGGCCCTCGGCGTAGCAGGCCGCGACCCGGCTCACCGGGTTGGTCATGGTGCCGTGGGCGCTGGCCGTACCGGCGGTGGAGGCCGCCACGGCGAGGAACGCGGCGCCGAGGACGCCGACGGAGAGGGCACTTCGCTTGAAGGACATGGGGTGGGGACTCCTTGACCGTCGTCCGGGCCGAGAGTGTGGGGGAGTGGACACGTCTGCCCGAGGGGCCGCCGGCCCGGCACTCTGACCCCCGGCTGAGCGTATGATTGGACTAGACCAGCTGGCAATAGCCCGATGTGGCGTACTTTTTGACGGACTGTAGCCGTACGTGCAGCGCAAAGGCCCGACAGGACACCCGAGTTAGGTGTCCCATCGGGCCTTTTTAAGGCCTGGCTAAGCTCGCCGCCGCGAGGTCCGCGGAACCGGTCGTCCAACCCCGGTGAGTGCCCGACGACTTGGGGTCGGGCCGGTCCGCCGGGAGGCCCGCACCTGCGCGCGGCCGCCCTCAGAGGAAGGTCTGGCCCTCGCCCCGGTAGGTCGGGACGCTGCGCACCACCCGGTCGCCCTCGATCAGGTGCAGCTCGGGGAAGCGCTCGCACAGCTCGCCGGCCTTGGCGTGCCGGAACCAGACCCGGTCGCCGATCAGCAGGTCGTCGGCGGCCGCGCCGAGCAGCGGCGTCTGCACCTCGCCGGCGCCCTCCATCGGGTCGTAGCGCAGCCCCTGCGGCAGGTACGGCACCGGCGAGCGGTCCGGTCCGGCCGCGCCGGAGGCCGGGTAGCCGCCGCCGAGCACCGTCACCACGCCGAGGCCGGGCCGGCGCACCACCGGCTGGCCGAACAGCGCGGCCGGGCGGCCCCGGAACGAGCGGTAGTGGTCGAACAGCTGCGGGAGGTACAGCCCGGAGCCGGCCGCCACCTCGGTCACCGCGCGCTCGGCCACGGTCGACTCGACGCTTCCGGTTCCGCCGCCGTTGACGAACTCCAGGTCGGCGACCCGCCGCAGCCGCCGCACCGCCGCCGCACGGCGCTCGGCCAGTTCGGCCCGCGCCCTGGCCTGCATCAGCCGGATCATCCGCGAGCGCACCGGCCGCCCGGGCACGATGTCGCCGACCCCGGCGATGTGCCCCTCGTACGCCATCAGCCCGACCACCCGGAACCCCGGGCGGCGCTGCACCAGTTCGGCGAAGGCGCCGAGGTCCTCGGGCGCGTGCAGCGGTGAGCGCCGGGCGCCGACCCGGACCCGCCCGCCGAACAGCCGCAGCGCGGTGTCCAGTTCCAGGCAGACCCGGATCTCGGCGGTGCCGGTCCTGGCCCGGTCGATCAGGTCCAGCTGGGCCGGGTCGTCCAGCAGCACGGTGACGGCGCCGGCCAGGGCCGGATCGGCGGTGAGCTCGGCGAAGCCGGCCCGGTCGGCGGAGGGGTACGCGAGCAGGATGTCGGTGAACCCCTGGCGGGCCAGCCAGAGCGACTCGGCGAGGGTGAAGCTCATCACCCCGGCGAAGCCGTCCGTCGCCAGCACCCGCTCCAGCAGCGCCCGGCACCGCACCGACTTGCTGGCCACCCGCACCGGCTTGCCTCCGGCCCGCCGCACCAGGTCCGCGGCGTTGGCGTCGAAGGCCTCCAGGTCGACCACGGCCACCGGCCCGTCCAGCCCCGCGGTGGCCCGGTCGTACCGCGCCCGGTCGGCACTCGGCGAGGCCCCGGTGAAGGCGGACGCGGCGGTTCGGGCGGTGCGGGCGGCGAGTTCGGGCGTGGCCATGCGCGCAGACTGCCACACCGCCACTACCGGTGGGTAGGGGCGCGACGCGACCGGCCCCGGACGGGCCCGGACGGCCGGACCGGGCCGGGGGCGTGAGGTGGCATAGGGTCGGCCGGGTGGATCGCAAGAACATTCCGAACCCAGGATTCGCCGAGGACGACGGCACCGCCGACCCGGCGCTCGCCGCGGCGCTCGCACGCTGGTCCGAGGACCGCACGGCCGAACCGGAGGTGCTCGCGGCGCTGACACCGACCCGGCTGATGGTGCCGATCGTCGCGCTCCTCGGTGAGGTGGAGCTGGACGAGCACGGCCACAAGCACGAGAAGACCAGCGACATGGCCGTCCCGGTGGTCGAGGCCCCCGACGGCCGCC
This sequence comes from Kitasatospora sp. NPDC058170, assembly GCF_042883905.1. Taxonomy (NCBI): domain Bacteria; kingdom Bacillati; phylum Actinomycetota; class Actinomycetes; order Kitasatosporales; family Streptomycetaceae; genus Kitasatospora; species Kitasatospora sp. NPDC058170. The sequence goes on along the minus strand of NZ_JBHVUV010000027.1, from coordinate 14,552 downwards.
GGGCGCTGCCCGCCTTCACCTCCCTGGAGGCGATGGCCCGCTGGCGGGCCGACGCCCGCCCGGCGCCGGTGGCCGCGCCGCAGGCCGCGATGGTCGCCTTCTCCGAGCGCGCCGACACCCTGCTGATCGACCCGGCCGGCCCGGTGGCCTACCGGCTGTCCGGCGCCCGGCTGCGCGCGCTGGCGGAGAACCGCCCGTACCTGCCGCCGGTGCGCGACCCCGAGGTGCGCGAGGCGGTGCGGGCGCTGCTGGCGGCCGAGCCGCAGGTGGTGACCGGTCTGCTGGCGCCCTACGAGGACGGGGACGGCCTGCTCGCGGTGGTGTTCGAGGCGGGCCTGGACCAGCAGGCCGTCCAGGCGGCCGCGCAGCGGGTCGGGCAGGCCGTCGCGGCCGATCCGGTCCTGCGGGTCCGGCTCGACCGCGGCCTGAGCCTGGCCGTGCTGCCGGCCGACGCCCGGCTGCCCGGCGAGCCGCTGTACCGGCGGTAGCGGTACCGGCCGGTGCCGGATCGGCCGGTGCCGGATACCGCGGAAGGTGCCGCCCTCGTCCGACGAGGGGGCACCTTCACGGGTGTGCGGCGGCTCAGGCGTAGACCGGCCCGGTGAACTTCTCGCCGGGGCCCGCGCCCGGGGCGTCCGGGACGAGGGAGGCCTCGCGGAAGGCCAGCTGGAGCGACTTCAGGCCGTCCCGCAGCGGCGCGGCGTGGAAGTTGCTGATCTCGGGGGCGCCGGCGGTGACCAGCCCGGCCAGCGCGGTGATCAGCTTGCGGGCCTCGTCGAGGTCCTTGTCCGCCTCGCCGCCCTCGGCCAGCCCGCACTTCACGGCGGCCGCGCTCATCAGGTGCACCGCGACGGTGGTGATCACCTCGACGGCCGGGACCTCGGCGATGTCCCGGGTGAGGTCGTCGAAGCCGAGCGCCTCGTCGTCGGAGGCGGGGTTCTGGGTGGGCTCGGTGCTCAAGGGGACTCACTCCGTCGTGCCGGTGTACGTACACCAGGAGCGTACAAGGGCGCGGGGGAACGGCCCGGGCCACGGGGAGCGAGGGGCGGAATACCGCCGGGAGTCGAAACGCTGTATGCTTCGAGACTGACCGGCCGGGAGCCCCCAGGGCGCCTGGCCAGCAAGTGGAGGCTCCACTCACAGGAGGCCCGAGAGGGCAACCGCGAAAGTCTCCCACCTGATCGGCTTCACCGTCGACGGGTCCCGGTCCGCGACGGGCGCCGCAGGGTGCCGAGTCGCCGCAGTGCCCCTCACCGGGTACCGCCCCCGGATATGTGGAGCCCCGCTTGCACCGAGCGGGGCTTTTTTCGTGTCGCGGTGCATGCAGTGCCTACCAGCAAGTCAGGCAGCGCAGCACGAATGAAGCCCCGCCCAGTGGTCGAGTCCACTACGTGCGACCGCCGTCCGACGGCCGCATCGCAGAAGGTGCAACCGAGGAGGCCCCATCAGCACCGAGCCCCGCATCAACGACCGGATTCGCGTCCCCGAGGTGCGACTCGTCGGTCCCAGCGGCGAGCAGGTCGGCATCGTGCCGCTTGCCAAGGCGCTGGAGCTTGCGCAGGAGTACGACCTTGACCTCGTCGAGGTCGCGGCGACCGCCCGGCCGCCGGTGTGCAAGCTCATGGACTACGGCAAGTTCAAGTACGAGTCGGCCATGAAGGCCCGTGAGGCGCGCAAGAACCAGGCGCACACGGTCATCAAGGAGATGAAGCTCCGGCCGAAGATCGACCCGCACGACTATGACACCAAGAAGGGTCACGTCGTCCGGTTCCTCAAGCAGGGCGACAAGGTCAAGATCACGATCATGTTCCGCGGTCGTGAGCAGTCCCGCCCCGAGCTGGGCTTCCGACTGCTGCAGCGGCTGGCGAACGACGTCCAGGACCTGGGCTTCGTGGAGTCCTCGGCCAAGCAGGACGGCCGAAACATGATCATGGTTCTTGGCCCGCACAAGAAGAAGACCGAGGCGATGGCCGAGGCCCGCGCGCTCGCCGACGCCCGCAAGGCCGAGCGACAGGGCCGGACCCCCGGCTCCGACGCCGCCGAGCTGGACGAGGACGCGGCGCTCGAGGCCGAGAACGCCGCAGCCGAGGCGGAGGCCGACGAGGCCGACGACATCGAGGATGTCGAGGCCGCCGAGGTCGACGAGGCCGCCGAGGTCGCCGCCGAGGTCGAGCAGCCGGCCGAGGCCTCCCAGGACGCCTGAGCCTTCACCGGCCAGGGCGGCCCGGGAGACCGGCCACCAGGGTGACGGGGCGTCCTGCCCGGTCATCACAGATCCATCCTTCACGCCCGCGCGGCGCAAACCGCGCGGGCGTGGACGGACCGACGAGGAGATACGGCGAAATGCCGAAGCAGAAGACGCACAGTGGCGCCAGCAAGCGCTTCAAGATCAGTGGCTCTGGCAAGGTGCTGCGCGAGCGCGCGGGCCGTCGCCACCTCCTGGAGCACAAGCCCTCGACGCTGACCCGCAAGCTGGCCGGCACCGTCGAGCTGGCCCCGGCTGACGCCAAGAAGATCAAGAAGCTTCTCGGCAAGTGATCGCCCTCCCGTCCGGCGCGAGCCGCTGACGGGGCAGCTGATCCTTCCCGACCCATTCGAATGACGGACCACGTGAAGTAGTCCGTGGTCCAACTCAAGGAGTAATCAAGTGGCACGCGTCAAGCGGGCAGTCAACGCCCACAAGAAGCGCCGGGTCATCCTGGAGCGCGCCAGCGGCTACCGGGGCCAGCGCTCGCGCCTGTACCGCAAGGCCAAGGAGCAGGTCACCCACTCGCTGGTCTACAACTTCAACGACCGCAAGAAGCGCAAGGGCGACTTCCGTCAGCTGTGGATCCAGCGCATCAACGCTGCGGCCCGTGCCAACGGCATCACCTACAACCGCTTCGTGCAGGGCCTGAAGGCCGCGAGCGTCGAGATCGACCGCAAGATGCTTGCGGACCTCGCGGTCAACGACCCGGGCGCGTTCGCGTCGCTCGTCGAGGTCGCCCAGAAGGCGCTGCCGGCCGACGTCAACGCCCCGAAGGCTGCCGCCGACGCCGCCTGATCCTCCTGGATCAGCCGAGCTGACCGGACCCGCAGGCTCCATCCTGCGGGTCCGGTTTTGCGTTCCGCGCGCCACGGGCCCCGACCGCACCGGCCCAGCACCGGCCCCACCGCACCGGGCCCACCGTGACGGTCCGGCCGCGCCGGTCACCCCGAACCGCACCGCACCGGCCCAGCACCCGCCACCGGCTCCCCGCCCCAGAGACGAGAACATGCCGAGCACCGACACCCCCCTGCTGACCTCCCTGCGCTCGCCCCGGGTGGTCGCCGCCCGCCGGCTCGCCAAGCGGAACCAGCGCACCAAGGAGCGCCGCTTCCTCGTCGAGGGCCCGCAGGCCGTGCGCGAGGCCGTCGCGTTCGGGAAGCTGCCGGGCTCGTCCGAGCACGCCGTGGTCGAGGTCTACGCCACCCCCGAGGCCGCCGAGCGGCACGCCGGCATCGTCGCCGCCGCCCTCGCCGAGGGCCTGCCGGTGCTCACCGCCACCGACGAGGTCGTCGCCGAGATCTGCGACACCGTGACCCCGCAGGGCATCGTGGCGCTCTGCCGCTTCATCGACACCCCCTTCGAGGAGGTGCTCAGGGCCCGCCCCCAGCTGGTGGCGGTGCTCGCGCACGTCCGCGACCCGGGGAACGCCGGCACCGTGCTGCGCACCGCCGACGCGGCCGGTGCGGACGCCGTGGTGCTGACCGACGCCTCGGTCGACCTGTACAACCCGAAGGCCGTCCGGGCCTCCGTCGGCAGCCTGTTCCACCTCCCGGTCGCCGTCGGCGTGCCGGTCGAGGAGGCCGTCGCCCGGCTGCGCGAGGCGGGCGTGCGGGTGCTGGCCGCGGACGGCGCGGGGGAGCGCGACCTCGACCAGGAGCTGGACGAGGGCACCCTGGGCGCGCCCGGCGCATGGGTGTTCGGCAACGAGGCGTGGGGGCTTCCGGAGGAGACCCGCGCACTCGCCGACGAGGTGGTGCGCGTACCGATCCACGGACACGCCGAGAGCCTCAACCTCGCCACGGCCGCCGCCGTCTGCCTCTACGCCTCCGCCCGTGCGCAGCGCTCGCCGGGAGGGTGTCGCGCACAGGGCCAGGAGCGCTAGGGTCTGCCTCGGTGGGGGGAAAGACACGGTGGGTAATCGGGGAGGACACCCATGGCCGTCAACGGGGCAGAGCTGGACCCGGACGACCTGCCGGACGGCCTGGTGGTCGCCGACGCCCTGGGCCGGGTGGTCTGCTTCAACCGCGCGGCCGCCCGGCTGACCGGCATCGCACCGCAGGCCGCGCTCGGCAGCCCGCTGGCGGACGCGCTGCCGCTGGAGGACCTGGACGGCCGCCGCTGGTGGCAGCTGACCGACCCGTACGGGGGCCTGGCGATCCGCACCAGCCAGCCCGAGCGCAACCTGCTGCTGCCCGGCGGCCGTGAGGTGCTGGTCTCCGCCCGCTACGTCCGGGCCCGCCCGCAGGGCCCGCTGGAGCGGCTGGTGATCGCCCTGCGCGGCACCGAGGCCCGCCGGCGCACCGAGCGCAGCCACGCCGAGCTGATCGCGACCGTCGCGCACGAGCTGCGCTCGCCGCTGACGAGCGTCAAGGGCTTCACCGCGACGCTGCTGGCCAAGTGGGAGCGGTTCACCGACGGGCAGAAGCGGCTGATGCTGGAGACCGTCGACGCCGACGCCGACCGGGTCACCCGGCTGATCGCCGAACTGCTGGACATCTCCCGGATCGACGCCGGCCGGCTGGAGCTGCGCAAGCAGGTGGTCGACCTGGCCGCCGCCGTGCGCCGGCACGTCGACGGCAAGGTCGCGGCCGGCACCCCCGAGGACCGCTTCGACATCCGGATCGCCGAGCCGCTCACCGTGCTGTGGGCCGACCCCGACAAGGTCGACCAGGTGCTGGCCAACCTGCTGGAAAATGCGGTGCGGCACGGCGAGGGAACTGTCACGATCGAGGTGGCACCGGCCAAGGAGGTCGTCGAGGCACCCGTCTGGGATCGCCCCGGCACCCCGCCCCGCATCGTGGAAGGCACAGCGATCACCGTGAGCGACGAGGGCAGCGGCATCCCCGAGGAGTCGATGCCGCGCGTCTTCACCCGCTTCTGGCGCGGCTCCAAGCGCGGCGGCACGGGCCTGGGCCTCTATATCGTCAAGGGCATCGTGGAGGCCCACGGCGGCTCGATCCGCGTCGACCGCGCGCCCGGCGGCGGCGCCCGGTTCCGATTTATCCTGCCCGCCGGGGTGCCCGACTTCATGCTCTGAACGAGCGCGGGCAAGGAGCCGAGCAGGCTCCCGGGCGCTCCCGGACGGGCTTCACGACAGTCGCGCTACGCGCTGCGACTACACTCGACCTTTGGCGTTGCGCAACGCCCTGCGCGGCTGCGCCGCGGACATCCCCCTCTTCGGTACGGAGAGCGGCTGCCCGTGCCCCGGCCACGCCGGGCGTGACGCAGAGGCGAGCCCCTTACCTGAGCACGGACGAGCAGGAGCACGGGAAGATAGAGATGTCGGCACCCAACAAGTCTTACGACCCGGTCGAGGTCGAGGCCCTCAAGCCCGAGGTGGTGGAGCAGGCCCGCGACGAGGCCCTCGCAGCCTTCGCCGCCGCCACCACCCTCGACGAGCTGAAGCAGGCCAAGGTCGCCCACACCGGCGACCGCTCCGCGCTCTCCCTCGCCAACCGCGAGATCGGCGCCCTGCCCCCGCACGCCAAGGCCGCCGCCGGCAAGCTGATCGGCCAGGCCCGGGGCGCCGTCAACCAGGCCCTCGCCCGGCGGCAGACCGAGCTGGAGGCGGAGCGCGACGCCCGCGTGCTGGTCGAGGAGGCGGTGGACGTCACGCTGCCGTACGACCGCGCCCCGCGCGGCGCCCGCCACCCGCTGACCACGATGGCCGAGCGCATCGAGGACACCTTCGTGGCCATGGGCTACGAGGTCGCCGAGGGCCCCGAGGTCGAGGCCGAGTGGCTGAACTTCGACGCCCTCAACCTGGGCCCGGACCACCCGGCCCGCTCGATGCAGGACACCTTCTTCGTCCGGGCGCCCGACGGCTCCGCCGACTCCGGCGTGGTGCTGCGCACCCAGACCTCCCCGGTCCAGGCCCGCACGATGCTCGACCGCGAGCCCCCGATCTACGTGGTCTGCCCCGGCCGGGTCTACCGCACGGACGAGCTGGACGCCACCCACACCCCGGTCTTCCGGCAGGTCGAGGGCCTGGCCGTGGACGAGGGCATCACCTTCGCCGACCTCAAGGGCACCATCGAGCAGCTGGTGTCCAAGCTGATCGGCGACGGCCTGGAGCTGCGCTGGCGCCCCTCGTACTTCCCGTTCACCGAGCCGAGCGCCGAGATCGACCTGCAGTGCTTCGTGTGCCGCGGCGAGAGCGTCGGCAACCCGGACCGGCCCTGCCGCACCTGCTCCTCCGAGGGCTGGATCGAGCTCGGCGGCTGCGGCGTGGTCAACCCGCGGGTGCTGATCGCCTGCGGTGTCGACCCGAACCGCTACAGCGGGTTCGCCTTCGGCCTGGGCCTGGAGCGGATCCTGATGAACCGTCACAACGTCGCCGACATGCGCGACATGGTCGAGGGTGACGTCCGCTTCACCCTCCCGTTCGGGATGGAGATCTGATGCGCGTCCCGCTTTCCTGGCTGCGCGAGTACGTCGACCTGCCGGCCGGCGAGACCGGCCGCGACGTCGCGGAGCGCCTGGTCCGCGCCGGCCTCGAGGTCGAGACCGTCGAGCAGATCGGCACCGACCTCAAGGGCCCGCTGGTCGTCGGCCAGGTGCTCTCCATCGAGGAGCTGTCCGGCTTCAAGAAGCCGATCCGGCACTGCTTCGTCAACGTCGGCGACGCCAACGGCACCGGCGCACCGCAGGAGATCGTCTGCGGCGCGACCAACTTCGCCGTCGGCGACAAGGTCGTCGTGGTCCTCCCGGGCGCCGTGCTGCCCGGCCCGTTCCCGATCGCCGCGCGGCAGACCTACGGCCACACCTCGGCCGGCATGATCTGCTCCGCCCGCGAGCTGGGCATGGGCGACGACCACGACGGCATCATCGTCCTGGAGCAGCACCACGAGCCCGGCACCGACGCGATCGAGCTGCTCCAGCTCGTCGACGAGGTGCTGGACATCGCCGTCACCCCGGACCGCGGCTACTGCCTGTCCATGCGCGGTGTGGCCCGTGAGGCCGCCGCCGCGTACGGGCTGCCGCTGGCGGACCCGGCGCTGCTGGACGTGCCCCCGGCCAACTCCTTCGGCTACCTGGTCAAGGTCGCCGACCCGGCCGGCTGCGACCGCTTCGTCGCCCGCACGGTGATCGGCCTCGACCCCACCGCCAAGTCCCCGATCTGGCTGCAGCGCCGGCTCCAGAAGTCCGGCATCCGCCCGATCTCGCTGACCGTCGACATCACCAACTACGTGATGCTGGAGGTCGGCCAGCCGCTGCACGCCTACGACAAGCAGCGCGTGAACGGCCCGATCACCGTGCGCCGGGCCGAGAACGGCGAGCGCCTCACCACCCTCGACGGCGTCGCGCGCAAGCTCTCCGCCGAGGACCTGCTGATCTGCGACACCAGCGGCCCGATCGGGCTGGCCGGCGTCATGGGCGGCGCCTCCACCGAGATCCTCGACCCGGCCGCCGGCCCGGGCACCACCGAGGTGATCATCGAGGCGGCCCACTTCGACCCGGTCGTCATCGCCCGCGGTGCCAAGCGGCACAAGCTGCCCTCCGAGGCGTCCAAGCGCTTCGAGCGCGGCGTCGACCCGGAGGCCGCCCGCGCCGCCGCACAGCGCGCCGTCGACCTGCTGGTCCTGATCGCCGGCGGCACCGCCGAGGCCGGGGTCACCGACATCGCCGCCCCGCACCCGGTGCGCACCATCACCATCGCCGCGGACCTGCCCGACCGGGTGGCCGGCGCCGAGTACGGCCGCGAGAGCGTCACCCGCCGCCTGCAGGAGATCGGCTGCTCCGTCGCGGGCGCCGACGTCCTGGAGGTCACCCCGCCGACCTGGCGGCCCGACCTCACCGACCCGTACGACCTCGCGGAGGAGGTCATCCGCCTGGAGGGCTACGACAACGTGCCCGCCCGGATGCCCACCGTGCCGCCGGGCAAGGGCCTTACCGAGGCCCAGCGGATGCACCGCCGGGTCGGCGTGGCGCTGGCCGGCGCCGGCTACGTCGAGGTCAACAACTACCCGTTCGTCGGCGAGGCCGCCTTCGACGCGCTCGGCCTGGAGAAGGACGACCGCCGCCGCCGCACGGTCAAGCTGGTCAACCCGCTCAACGACGAGGAGCCGGCGCTGCGCACCACGCTGCTGCCGGGCCTGCTCGGGGCGCTGCGCCGCAACGTCGGGCGCGGCAACACCGACCTGGCGATCTTCGAGACGGGCACCGTCTTCCTGCCCAAGGACGAGCTGTCCGTCGCGCCGCGCCCGGCCGTCGACCACCGTCCCAGCAACGAGGAGCTCGCCGCCCTCGACGCCGCCCTGCCGCACCAGCCGCGCCGGGTCGCCGTCGCACTGGCCGGCGAGCGGCTGCCCTCCGGCTGGTGGGGCAAGGGCGCCGACGCCTCCTGGGCGGACGCCGTCGAGGCGGCCCGCACGGTGGCCCGCGCGGCCGGCGTCGAGCTGACCGTGCGCCAGGGTCAGCTGATGCCCTGGCACCCGGGCCGCTGCGCCGAGCTGCTGGTCGCCGGCACCGACCGGGTGGTCGGCCACGCCGGTGAGCTGCACCCGCGCGTGGTGAAGGCGATGGGCCTTCCGGAGCGCAGCAGCGCGATGCAGATGGACCTCGACCTGCTCACCGCCGACGGTGTCGAGCGGGTCTCCGGTCCGGCGGTCTCCGGCTTCCCGGTGGCCACCCAGGACGTGGCGCTGATCGTCGACGCGGCCGTCCCGGCCGCCGAGGTGGAGGCGGCGCTGCGCTCCGGGGCGGGCGAACTGCTGGAGGACATCCGGCTGTTCGACGTCTTCACCGGCGAGCAGGTCGGCGCGGGACGGAAGTCGCTGGCGTACGCGCTGCGCTTCCGCGCGGCGGACCGCACGCTGACCGCCGACGAGGCGAGCGCCGCCCGCGAGGCGGCCGTGGCCGAGGCCCTCGCCCGCACCGGCGCGGTGCTGCGCGGCGCCTGATCCGCGGGCCGTACCGAAGGGCCCCTGGAGACCGTCCGGTCTCCAGGGGCCCTTCGGCGTGCGGGCGGTGACTTCCGGCCGCCGCTTGAGGCGATTCGGTCAAAACCCTTGCGGACGCGGCGCGGTGGGCGCTATCTCTTAGTTAGGAAAGTTTCCTAACTCCCACGGAGCCCGGGTACCCCCTGCCCGGGCCAAGGAAACGGAGCGTCAGATGCACCGTCCGCAGCACCGCACCGTACGCATAGCCCTCGCCGCCCTCCTGGTGGCCGCGCCCGCCACCGTGGCGGCGGCCGGCGCCGCCCAGGCCGCGCCGGCCGCGGCCGTCGTCCAGGTGAAGGCCGTCGGCCTGGACGACCCGCACAAGAAGGACATCGCGATGCAGCTGGTGTCCAGCGCCGAGAACTCCTCGCTGGACTGGAAGGCGCAGTACAAGTACATCGAGGACATCAAGGACGGCCGCGGCTACACCGCCGGCATCATCGGCTTCTGTTCCGGCACCGGCGACATGCTCGACCTGGTCGAGCACTACACCGACCTCAAGCCCGGCAACATCCTCGCCAAGTACCTGCCCGCCCTGCGCAAGGTCAACGGCACCGAGTCGCACAGCGGCCTCGGCAGCGCCTTCGTGAAGGACTGGGCCACCGCCGCCAAGGACTCCGTCTTCCTGCAGGCCCAGAACGACGAGCGCGACCGCGTCTACTTCAACCCCGCCGTCAACCAGGCCAAGGCCGACGGCCTGCGCGCGCTCGGCCAGTTCGCCTACTACGACGCCATCGTCATGCACGGCGGCGGCTTCGACGCGGCGGGCTTCGGCACCATCCGCAAGAACGCCCTGAAGAAGGCCAAGTCCCCCGCGCAGGGCGGCGACGAGGCCACCTACCTCAAGGCCTTCCTGGACGCCCGCAAGGCCGCCATGAAGCTGGAGGAGGCGCACTCCGACACCAGCCGCGTCGACACCGAGCAGCTGGTCTTCCTGAACGCCAAGAACTTCGACCTCAACCCCCCGCTCAAGTGGAAGGTCTACGGCGACAGCTACGCCATCAACAGCTGAGCGCGGACACGCCGAGGGGGCGGGGAGGCCACGGCCTCCCCGCCCCCTGCGCGTGCGGAGGTCAGGCGCTCGCGGTGTAGTCGTAGAAGCCGCGGCCGGACTTGCGGCCCAGCAGCCCGGCGTCGACCATCCGGGACAGCAGCGGGGGAGCGGCGTACAGCGGCTCCTTGTACTCGTCGTACATCGACTCGGCGATCGACACGATGGTGTCCAGGCCGATCAGGTCGCACAGCCGCAGCGGGCCCATCGGGTGGGCGCAGCCGGCCTCCATGCCCTTGTCGATGTCGGACGCCGTCGCCACCCCGGACTCGAACATCCGCACCGCCGACAGCAGGTACGGCACCAGCAGCGCGTTCACCACGAAACCGGCGCGGTCACGGGCCCGGATCGGCTCCTTGCCGAGCACCTGGGTGGCGAAGGTCTCCACCCGCTCGGTGGTGGCGGCCGAGGTGGTCAGCGTCGGGATGACCTCGACCAGCTTCTGCACCGGCGCCGGGTTGAAGAAGTGCAGGCCGATGACCTGCTCCGGGCGCGAGGTGGCGGCGGCCAGCTTCACGATCGGGATCGACGAGGTGTTGGAGGCGAGGATCGCGTCGCGGCGCTCCACCACCTGGTCCAGCGTCTGGAAGATCTTGACCTTGATGTCCTCGCGCTCGGCGACCGCCTCGACCACCAGGTCGCGGTCGGCGAAGTCCGCCAGGTCGGTGGTGAAGGCCAGCCGGGACAGCGCCTCGTCGCGCAGCTCGGGGGTCAGCTTGCCGCGCTTGACCGCGGTCTCCAGGGAGTTGGTCAGCCTGGTCCGGCCGAACTCCAGCGCCTCACCGCTGGCCTCCGACACCAGGACGTCCAGCCCGGCCCGGGCGAAGACCTCCGCGATGCCCGACCCCATGAGACCGCAGCCGATCACTCCGACGCGCGCGATGTCACTCACTCCGTTGCCCTTCGGTGGTGCTGGGGGTGACCCAGCGAGGTGTCCCAGCAAGCTGCTGTTCAGCGGGCGGGCGTACCGGAATGCGTGAACCGGTGCACCGCCCCGACGACGTTACTACTCCGTACCGGCCGGTAGGTCATCCCCTCCCCGGCTGAGCCGAACGGGTGAGGCCGCTCCCGCCGCCCGTGCGCCCGGGTACCGACCCGCCCGCGGACGGACAGAATGCGGGACGGTCGGGGGTCAGGCGAAGGGAGCAACGGGATGCCGTCGGGATCGCTCAGAGGACAGGTCGCCCTGGTCACCGGGGCCGGCCGGGGCATCGGCCGGGAGATCGCCATCGGCCTGGCCGCCGAGGGCATGGGCGTCGGCCTCGTCGGCCGCACCCACGAGACCCTCACCGACACCCTCAAGGAGTGCGCCCGGCACGGCTCCCGCGGGGTCGCCGTCACCGCCGACGTCACCCGGCACGGCTCGGTCCGCGAGGCCGTCCGGGTCGTCGAACGCGACCTCGGCCCGGTCGACCTCCTGGTCAACAACGCCGGCCAGGTCGACCACGCCGAGGTCCCGCTCTGGGAGACCGACCCCAACCACTGGTGGCAGGTGATCGAGACCAACCTGCGCGGCCCCTACAACCTGCTGCGCTGCGTCCTGCCCGGCATGGTCGAGCGCGGCCACGGCCGGGTGGTCAACCTCAACTCCGGCTTCGCGCTGCGCCCTGACGGCAACTACACCGCCTACGCCACCTCCAAGGGCGCGCTGCTCCAGCTCTCCGACAACATCGCCGACTCGCTCGCCGGACACCGCATCGTGGTCCTCGACATCAGCCCCGGCGCGGTGGCCACCGACATGACCGCCGGGATGCCGATGTTCCAGGACATGAAGACCTGGGGCTCCATCCCCTACATGGTCGCCGTCACGGTGGACGCGGCGCGCGGCCGCTTCGACGCCCTGCACGGGCGCTTCATCCACGCCGGGCGGGACAACCTGGAGGAGCTGGTCAGCCGCGCCGAGGAGATCCGCGCGGCCGACGCCCGGACGCTGCGGCTGCGCCCCTACGGGCCGCAGGACCCGATGGGCTGAGCCCGCGGACGGCCGGCCCCGGGCGCGGAGCCCGCGGACGCCGGCCCTAGGCGCAGAGCTGGCTGGCGGTGACCGGCTTGAGTCCGGCCTTGGCCAGGCCGTCGAGGATGCCGGGCAGCGCGTCCACCGTGCACTGGTGGCCCATGTGCAGCGCGACCACCGAGCCGCCCTTGACCGAGCCGAGCACCCGGCGCTGGAGCTCGGCGGCGCTCGGGTCGCTGTAGTCGCGCGGGTCCACGTCGAAGGAGAGCACGTGCTCGTACCCGACCGCCCGGGCCTGCTCGCGCACCATCGGGGTGGCGTACTGGGCGGCGGACGGCCGGAACCAGCGGCCGATCGAGCCGGTGAGCCGCTGCAGCCGCTCCGCGCACTGGGCGATCTCGGCCCGGGCCTGCTCCGGCGTCATGGTGGAGATGTTCTGGTGGTTCTGGGTGTGGTTGCCCAGCTCGTGGCCGCCGTCCAGGATCCGGCGGGCCATCTGCGGCTGCTGGTCCAGCCAGCTGCCGACGGCCATCACCGTGAGCCTGGCGCCGCGCTGTTCGGCGATCTCCAGCACGGCGGTGGCCAGCTTCGGATCCCCGCTGCCGTGGAAGGTCAGGGCGACGTTCCTGCCGGTGCGCGGCCCGTACGCGACCTCGGCCGGGGTGCCCGGGGCCAGCGGCGGCAGCGCGGGCGGGGCCGGCGGCGCGGTGGCGGTCGGGGCGGCGGTGGCCGGGAGGTCCGGGGAGGGCGCCGGGTCGGGCGAGGCGGTCGGCGCGGGGGAGGCCGGGCCCTCCCCGGCGGCCCAGGCCGGGTCGACGGCGGCCGGGTCGCCGCCCTGCGGGTCGACCGTGCCGGCGTGCACGGCGAGGAGCCCGGGATCCGTCCGGCGGGGGGCGCTGTCCCCGCAGGCGGTGAGCAGCCCGCCGACGGCGGTGAGAACGGCCAGCTTGGCGGCGGAGCGCAGTACGGTGCGGCGGTCGGCAGTCATCGGCAGTCAGCATAGGGACGACGCGGCGCCCGGGCGATTCGGAGGGTGCCCCAGCGAGCGGTTCGACGTGCTCATACCCGTCCGGTGGGCGTTGCGTGAACCTGAACTCGCGCTGTTTCCGCACGGTGTCGTCGGATACGATCACGGCGCACCGCCCGGTACTCGCAACGGAGTCGCAACAGACCGGTCCCGCCGAGCAGTTCGGCGGTCGGCCGCGGCACCCGCAGCGCGGTGGTGCGCATTCCGGCAGGTGAGCATAGGGGGCGGACAGGATGCACGAGGACGAGGGCACCGCTGTGGCGGCCGCGGGGGCGGACACGGACTGGGACTGGGCGCGGTCCGAGGACTGGCAGCCGCCGACCGAACTGGACACCGGCGTCCCGCACACGGCCCGGATGTACGACTACTACCTCGGCGGCAAGGACAACTTCGAGGTCGACCGCAAGGCCGCCGAGGCCGCCATCGCCGCCTACCCCGCGCTGCCGCTGCTGGCCCGCACCAACCGCGAGTTCCTCGGCCGCGCCGTCGAGTTCGTGGCCGGCCGGGGCATCCGCCAGTTCATCGACATCGGCACCGGCATCCCCGCCGTCGGCTCCACGAGCGAGGTCGCCCAGCGCGCCGCCCCGGACGCCCGCGTCGTCTACATCGACAACGACCCGATCGTGGCCACCCACGCCCGGGCGCTGCTGGCCGGCCACCCCGCCGGGCACACCTCCGTCATCGAGGCCGACCTGCGGGATCCCTCCTCGATCCTCGAACACCCCGGTCTGCGCGCGGCCGTCGACCTCGGCGAGCCGGTGGCGCTGATGCTGGTCGCGGTCCTGCACTTCATCCGGGACGAGGACGGCGCCCGGGAGATCGTCCGGACCCTGCGCGACGCGCTCGCGCCGGGCAGCGCGCTGATCCTCTCGCACGGCAGCCCCGACTTCGCCTCCCGGGAGAGCGCGGCCGAGGGCACCCGGATCTACAAGAGCGCCAGCGCCCCGCTGGTGCTGCGCCCGCGCGCGGCCGTCGAGCCGTTCTTCGGGGACTTCGAGTTCGCCGGCCCGGGCCTGGTCCAACTCCCGCTCTGGCGCCCGGAGGCCGGGCACGTGCCCACCGGGGAGCTCCCGGCCGGCTGGCAGGACGTCTCCGCGTACGCGGCCGTCGCCTTCAAGCGCTGACCCGCCTTCAAGCGCTGACCCGCCTTCGGGCACCGAAGCCGCCTTCGAGCCGCGGCGCCCGGAGGCGGCCCCGGCGCCGCCGTCGGGCGCCTTGGCAGGGTCCGGGTCCGCTTAGTGCCGCGTCAGGCAACCTTCGCCCCGTCGCGACGCCCGGCACGCACTCTCGCCGCACCGGCCGAAAGCCCAAGTACGTCCAGTACGAGGACT
>NZ_JBHVUV010000026.1:128857-140392 GCF_042883905.1 Kitasatospora sp. NPDC058170 | reverse complement strand
TGGGGAAAGTGGTCCGGGCCACAGCGGGAGGGCTGTGAGGCCGCGCACATCGTCGACGGTGCGTGACGACCCGTCCGCGGGCCGTACCGGAACCGATGGGCGGCGACCCGCTCCCGGGTGGCCCGCACCACAGCCACCACCCGTCGTGCCTACCGCTCGCACTCTCCGTGACCGTTTCGGCCCGTGGCAGCCCCTGAGCGCGACCATCGGCACTCTGGCGGCGGCTTGACAGGAAGGGAAGGCTTACCTAAGTTCAGCGTTCATGTTCCGCAATCGCACCGACGCCGCCCGCCCGTCCGCCCCCGCCGGGCGTCCCCGCACGGGCCTGCTGCCGATCGACCCGCAGGCCGACCCCGGTCGCCGCGCCTGGGCGGCCTGCCCGGGCTGCGACGACACGCGTGGCTGCGCGCCGTGTGCGCAGGGGCGCAGCTGCGCCGAGCACTGGCGCTACCTGCTGTCGAACACCGGGAGCCTGCTGCACCTGCAGTGCCCGGGCTGCACCCGCGTCTGGGACCACGAGACCGGTTTCGGCGCCACCCGGCACCAGGTCCAGCGGCCCGACTGAGCACGCGGCCGTCCCCCCGGACGGCGCCGGGGCGCGGGGCCTGGAGGGCCTGCACGTCAGGCGGACCGTCATGTCGGTGGCGGGGCGTATCGTCCGCGCCATGGAAACCCTTCAGCTCGAATCATGGTCCGAAGCAGGTCTGGAGATCCTGCACCGCCAGAACACCCCCGGGATGACCGAACACCTCGGCGGCCCCGAGACCGAGCAGGCCATTGTCGACCGCCAGTCGCGCTACCTCCGGCTCGAAGGCGGCGAGATGCTGATCGTGCGGCTCGGCGGTGAGGCGATCGGGTCGGTCGGGTACTGGGAGCGGGAGTGGGGAGGGGAGGGCGTGTACGAGACCGGCTACGGGATCCTCCCCGAGTTCGCCGGCCACGGATACGCCGCCGCCGCCCTGCGGCTGGCCGCGGAGCGAGCGGCCGCGGAGGCCCGTGGCGCACGGCGCTACCTGCACGCGTTCCCCCATGTGGACCACGCGGCGTCCAATGCGGTGTGCCGCAAGGCCGGGTTCGAGCTGGTCGGCCCGGTCTCCTTCGAGTACCCCGAGGGCACCTGGCTGCAGTCCAACGACTGGCGGCTCGACCTGGGCGCCCTGGGCGCCTGATCCCCACAGAAGTAAGCCGGGGGCGAGCCGGCCGGTTCAGCAGGCCGGTGCGGCGGGCTCGGTGAGCGGCTCGTCACCGGCGCTCGGTGCGAGGCCGCGGAGCAGGTGGGTGAGCAGGTCGTCGAAGACCTGGTCCAGGGCCGGGCCGGTGAGCTGGCCGCCTGCCGCCTGGGTGGCCACGCCGTGCACGGCCGTGAAGAGGACGGCGCCGATCCGGTCGGCGTTGCCGGCCCTGATCCTCCCCTCGCGCTGGCCGTGCGCGATCACGGCCTGGAGGTCGGCCTTCAGCGGCTGCCAGGCGAGCTCCAGTTCGTCCGCGACGGCGGCGTCGTGCTTGCGGGCGAAGGCCAGCTCCAGGAGGGCGGCGTGGGCGGCGGCGAAGTCGACGTACGCGCGGGCGAAGGCGAACACCCGCTCGGGAAACCCGTCCCCGCTCCTGGCGAGACCGGCCCGGCCCGCGGTGGTCAGCCGCTGGATGCCGGTGAGCGCGAGCGCGTCGAGCAGGGCGCGCCGGTCCCTGAAGTGGCGGCTTGGCGCGGCGTGGCTGACGTCGAGGGCGCGGGCGAGCTCGCGCAGCGACAGCGCGTCGACGCCCTGCTCGCGCAGTGTCTGTTCGGCGCGCTCCAGCAGTGCGGCGCGGAGGTCTCCGTGGTGATAGCGGCCCGTTCGCATGGGCATCAGCATACGAGTAAGTAGTCATTGACTACTTTGTTGGCGCTGACTACATTGAGCCCCGGTGCGGATCCGACGTCCGCCCGCGTCCCGTCACGAGGAGAGTCATGGACTTCACCAGCAGGACCACCCTGATCACGGGAGCGTCCACCGGTATCGGGGCGGCGTTCGCCCGCGAGCTCGCCGCCCGCGGATCGAACCTCGTCGTCGTCGCCCGCAGTGAGGACCGACTGCGTGTCCTCCAGCAGGAGTTGGCGAAGGCCCACGAGGTCACCGTGCACGTCGTCCCGCTCGACCTCGCCCGCCCCGGGGCCGCCGCGGAGCTGCAGCGCCGGGTCGGCGAGCTGGGTGTGTCGGTCGACGTCCTGATCAACAACGCGGGCTTCGCCACCTTCGGCGCCGTCGCCGAGAGCGATCCGACGCGGATGGCCGAGGAGGTGCACCTCAACTGCCTCACGCTCACCGACCTGACCGCCCGGCTGCTGCCCGGGATGGTCGAGCGCGGCCGCGGGGCGGTGGTCAACGTGGCGAGCACGGCGGCCTTCCAGCCGATACCCCGGATGGCCGTCTACGGCGCGACCAAGGCGTACGTGCTCTCCTTCACCGAAGCGCTGGCGAACGAGCTCCGCGGTAGTGGCGTCCGGGCCCTGGCGATCTGCCCGGGGGCCACTGACACCCCCTTCTTCGAGGTCGCCGGGGAGCAGGCCGCGGTGGGGGTCCGCCGTCGGCCCGAGCAGGTCGTCGCCACCACGCTGGCCGCCCTGCAGAAGGGGCGGCCGACCGTCGTCGACGGGTTCCTCAACCGCCTCGGAACGCTGGCACCGCGCCTGCTGTCCCGCCGCGCCACGGTCGCCGTCGCCGAACGCGTCACCCGGCCGAGCCCGGCGGTCTGAGTCCCGACGGTCTGAGCCCCGACGGTGTGGGCCCCGACGGTCTGAGCCCCGACGGTGTGGGCGCCTGACCCCGGCGCGGCCGGGGCCGCTCAGGTGCCGTAGCCGCGGCGCCGCCGGGTGCGGTGGGCCCGGCCGCCGAAGGGGGAGCGACGGCCGGGCCGGTACCGGGCGGTCCACTCCGGGAGCGGAGGGGGGATTCCGCCGGCCGGAGCGCTTGGCCGCCCGGACTGGCTTCTGACCCGATTCGGGCGGCGCAAACCCGTCGATTCGGCGGGGGAGCGCGAGGGACGCGGCGCCCGGCACGTCCTGGTGCGGGTCAGTCCGGTGGTTCCACCGGCTGCGGGTCGGCAGGGGCGGGCGGCTCCGCGTCGGGTGCGCCCTCCCGTTCGGGCAGGGGCGGCTCCGGCGGTGGCAGCGGTGATCCGGGCGGCGCCGGCGGATCGGGCAGCAGCGGGGGCGGCGACGGGTCCGGCGGGGCTGGCGGGGCGATCGTGCCGCCAGGGGCGGCGGGGGCGGGATTCGCTCGTTCGGTCATGGGCGCCCGTCTGCCCCCGAATACCGGGGCCAATCCCCCTTTTCCGCAGGTCGCGGCGGCTTTTCGACCCATGGCCTGGCCGGGTGAATGATCACCGCGACCCGGCGTGCCGGGTCGCTGGGCGGGCGGGCAGGCATACCGGCGGGTTAGGTTCGGGCCCGTGACCGGCAACGACGCGGTCCTGGCGCTGGTGGTCGCCACCGCGCTGGGTTTCGACTTCACCAATGGATTCCATGACACCGGAAACGCCATGGCGACCTCGATCGTCACCGAGGCCCTGCGCCCGCGTGTCGCGGTCGCCGTCTCGGCGGTGCTGAACCTGGTCGGCGCGTTCCTGTCGACCGCCGTCGCGGCGACCATCGCCAACGGCCTGGTCGACAGCGGCGTCGTAACCCTGACCGTGGTCTTCGCCGGTCTGGCCGGCAGCATCCTGTGGAACCTGACCACCTGGTACCTCGGCATTCCCTCCAGCTCCTCGCACGCGCTCATCGGCGGCGTGGTCGGGGCCACCATGGCGGCGGCCGGCGCCTCCGCCGTCAAGTGGCAGGGTCTGGTGTCCAAGGTGATCGTGCCCGCCACGCTGTCCCCGTTCATCGCCGGCACGGTCGCCGCGGTCGGCATCTACCTCGTCCACCGCCTCACCCGCGACGTGCCCGACGGCCCGCGCGGACACGGCTTCCGGCTCGGCCAGGTCGGCTCGGCCTCCATGGTCTCGTTGGCCCACGGCACCAACGACGCGCAGAAGACCATGGGCGTCATCACGCTCGCCCTGATCGCCAACGGCAGCCTGCACAGCGGCGCCAAGTCCCCGACCTGGGTGATCGCCTCCTGCGCGGTGGCGATCGCGCTGGGCACCTACGTCGGCGGCTGGCGGGTCATCCGGACCCTGGGCAAGGGGCTGGTGGAGATCGATTCGGCGCAGGGGATGGCCAGCGAGTCGGCCTCGGCCGCGGTGATCCTCTGCTCCACCGACTTCGGCTACTCGCTCTCCACCACCCACGTGGCCACCGGGTCGATCCTGGGCACGGGGGTCGGGAAGAAGGGTGCCGTCGTGCGCTGGCGCACCGCCCGCCGGATGGCGGTGGCCTGGCTGTTCACCCTGCCCGCCTCGGCGCTGGTCGGCGCCGCGGCCTACTGGGCCGCGCACGGGATCGGCGGGACCATCGGCGTCGTGGTGATCTTCGTCGTGCTGGTCCTCGGCGCGGTCGCCTTCTTCGTCGCCTCCCGCCACCGGGCCGTGACACCAGAGAACGTCAACGCCGCGTGGACCGGTTCGGTGATCCCCGCCCCGGAAACCAGCAAGGCGAGCTGATGGACTCCTGGATCAATCTCGACGCGCTGTGGAAGATCATGGTGGTGGGCCTGCTCACCGGTGCCGGTCTGCCGGCCCTGTTCGCCCTCGGACTGCGCACCCTCAACCCACCGGCCCGGGCGGGCGGCGCGGGCGGGGCCGCGGTCGATCGGCCGACCGCCGGGCCGGTCGGCTACGCGGTGGCCGGCCTCTGCTTCGCCGCGGTGCTCGCCGCGATCGGCTGGGGCATCTCCGTCATCGTCAACCACAGCTGAACGGCCGCACCGCACGTCGACCGCGGAGTCGCAGGTACCGCAGGTACCGCAGGTACCGCGGGTGCGGCCTGCGCGGCCTGCGCGGCCTGCGCGGCCTGCGCGGTCGACGGCCGGACGGCGTGGGAGCCCCGGTGCCGGGAAGCCCGGTGCTGACGCACGGCCAGGATTTCCGAAAGGAAGGCGTGCCGGTCGAATTCGTCGCGTCGGCGTTCCCGGTCGCGGATTCACCCGACCGGCACCCCCCTGCCGTCCGGGCGCGACGGAATTTCCGGGGTATGCGAAGGGAGCGTCCACGGCATCCGGAAAACCGTGATTCATCCGTCTGTTCCGCAGGATCGTCCCCCCCACCCGAACCGTTCTCGTCACCGGTCCGTCTCCGCCGGTCACCCCCGGTGCCCGGTCGCTGTACGAGGCCGTACGGTCACCGGAGATGCCGGAAATAACAATTCACTGCCGAGGGCTGTCCCATATTCCAACGGGGGCCTAGGCTGCGGCGCGTGTCGATCCTTCGAAGATTTCGCGCCTCCGGCCCGCGCCTGCTGCCGGAACTCGACGACGTCGATCTCGGTCGCGTGCGGCGACAGCTGAATTCCCCCGGGATTCCCGGGCAGGGGGCCATTCAGGTCGACCAGGTCGAGCGGCTCCTCCAGGAGGCCGGTACGGACTGGGATCGTCGTACGCACCGCCTCGGCGTGCTCGCCGAGGCGGCCGCGCCCTCCGGGCTCGCGCGCTCCTGGCGGTTGCGCCGCCCGCAGAGCGCCGACGCGATGGTCTTCGAGGCCTGGGTCGAGCTGGTCCGCGGCCGCCACGCGGGGCAGATGGACGACGCCCGGGCCGCCGCCGACCACTGCTACCGCGCCACCGGTGTCCTCCCCGAGGACCCCACCCCCTGGGTGGTGCTGCTCGGGATCCTGCGCGTGATGCGCGCCGACTCGCGCGAGCTGTTCGCCGTCTGGAACGAGGTGGTCTCGCGCGACCCCTGGAACCGTGAGGCCCATCTGCAGATGCTGCGGTACCTGTCGCCGGAGGAGTGCGGCTCGCGCGGCAGGCAGCTGGAGTTCGTCGACACCGTCCGGACCTCCGTCCCCTCCACCGCGCCGGCCGTCGCGGTGGAACTGACCGCGCTGGTCGACGAGCACGCCCGGGTCGCCGCCCGGGGAGGCGTCGAGGGGCTGCTGGTCCGCCGCCAGTGGACCAACAGCCGGGCCGCGCGTGCGCTGGACGCGGCCCTGGCGGACTGGCCCCGCCCCGGCCATCTGCGGCACGCGGCCGCCCGGGCCGACCTCAACGTGCTGGCCTTCGCCCTCGTCCAGGCCGGCCGGCCGCGCGAGAGCGCCGGTGCCTTCCGCCTGATCGGCGACACGGCCACCGCCTGGCCGTGGGTGCTCGACGGCGAGCCGCTCCAGGAGTTCGGCTACTGGCAGGCCAAGGCGCTGGTCTGACCTCTCGCCCGCCCCCGCCCTCGCTCCCGGGCGACGAGGGCCGGCCTGCACGCGGCCCTGACATCGCGGGCGTGCGGCGGTGCGCCGTCTGACAGCGTGCTGTGCGCGGGTTGCCAGCGGTGGGGCGGAGGCTGAGGTCCGTCCCGATCGGCCTGAGCGCAGAGGAACGGTTCCATGCCCCAGTCACTGCCCCACCACGCTTCTTCGTCGGATCGCTCGGTGCGGTCCGCGCGCCGCCTGCGGGGGGTGCCGGCGGCGGTCACGGCCTCGGGTCTGGCCGTCGCACTGGCGGCCGTCGCGGTCGCGGCCCCCGCCCCGGCGGTCGCGGCCACCCGGTCCGCGCCCGCGGCGGTCCAGGACGGCATCGAGGCCCAGCGCTCCCAACTGTCGCAGCTGGCCAAGAAGCTGGTGGCCGCCGGGGTGCCGGGTGTGATCGTGCGGGTGGACGACGGCCGGGGCCGGCCGGTGGAGATCGTCGAGCAGGCCCCCTGGGCCGAGCGGGACGGCCGGCTCGCGGCGGGGGACGAGTTCCGGATGGGCTCCAACACCAAGACCATGCTGGCCACGATCGTGCTGATGCTGGTCGCCGAGGGCAGGCTCGACCTGGACGGTCCGGTGGAGCGGTGGCTGCCGGGGAAGGTCCCGAACGGCGGGGCGATCACGCTGCGGATGCTGTTGAACCACACCAGCGGCCTGTTCGACTACACCGGGGACAGCACCCTCCTGCCGTCGATCCTCGGCCAGGACCCGCGGCGGTGGACCTCCCTGGACCTGCTCGCCGTAGGGGTCGGGCACGAGCCGCTGTTCGCGCCGGGCGCGCGGTGGTCGTACAGCAACACGAACTACGCCGCGGTCGGCGCCCTCCTCGAACAGGTCACCGGGCAGAGCCCGGCCGAGCTGATCCGCGACCGGATCGCCCGGCCGCTGGGCCTGCGGCACACCTATCTCGCCACCGACCCGGGCTGGCGCGGCCGGCACGCCCACGGCTACGAACCGGACCCGGCCCACATGCCGCCGGGCGTACCCGCCGAGTTCAGGGTGGTCGCCGGTCCGCGCCACGACGGGCACGTGGACGTCTCCGGCAACGACCCGAGCTGGGGCGGGGCCGCGGGGGCGGTGGTGTCCACCGCGCAGGACTGGTCGCGCTTCTACACGGCACTGATGTCCGGCCGGCTGCTGCCCGCGGCCCAGCTCGCCCAGATGCGCACGACCGTCCCGATGGACCCGGAGAACCCGGTGAACGGGCCCGGCTCCGGCCTGGGCATCGAGACCGGGTCCACGCCCTGCGGGACGATCTGGGCGCACGACGGGGGGATCACCGGGTACTCCAGCAGCAACATCACCGACAGCACCGGCCGTCGCACCGCCACCGTGCTCGTCCCGACGGAGCTCGTGTACGAGTTCGAGGCCGACGCGGGGATCGTCGAGGCCGACCAGGCGCTCAAGACCGCGATGATCTGCACCATGTTCGGCAAGCCCGTCCCGACCGCCGCGGGCGCGGCTCAGAGCGGCTGAGCGACCCGCCCGCCGGGGGATCCGGGCGCGGAGATGCTCGCGGACACCAGGCCCCTGGCCTCGTTGCGGGTCATCTCCGCGCCCTCGGCGTGGACCGTCGCGAAGCCGGCATCCCCCAGGGCGGCGGCGGCCCGCGCGGCGATCCGGTGCACGTCGGCGTCGCCGGGCTCGTCCGCGCCGCGCAGCGCGGCGGCCGCCCCGAGCAACCGGGCGGCGCCGGCCGGCCGGTCGCGGGCCAGCTCGACCTCGGCGGCCACGACGGCGATCGCGGCCGCGACCGGGGAGTCCCAGGTCAGCACCAGGCGCACCGCCGGGTGGTCGAGCCGGCGCACCGCGTCGTCGGGGAGCCCGTCGGCCGCGTCCGCCTGGGCGAGCACGCCCAGCAGCAGCGCGGTCAGGTGCGACGGGGGCGCCTGGTCGGAGGGTGACCCGGCCAGCGCGACCCGAGCGTGCTCGCGGGCCGGCCCGGGCCGCCCGGCCTGCCACTCCAGACGGGCCAGGCCCAGGCGCACCAGTGCGCCCAGCTCCGCGGACCCGCTCCGCGCCACCTGGTCGAGCAGGCCCTCCAGGCGCCGCCTCCCGGCCTCCGGGTCCCCGGCCTGGGCGTGCGTCAGCGCGGCCTCCACGTCGTTCTCGACCGTGTACTCCCGCATGCCGAGCTCCCGGAAGTAGCGGGTGGCCCGCTCGTTCATCGCCAGGGCGGCGGCCGGTTCGCCGGACCGCCGCCGGAGCGACCCGAGGGCGCCCAGCGTGGTCGCCAGGCCCCAGCGCTCCCCGAGCTCCTCGAAACCGGTCAGGGCGCGGGAGAGCAGGGCGGTCGCGCGGGAGAGGTCTCCCGCGTGCATCGCCAGCCGGCCCCGGACCGCCAGCCCGAACGACCGGCTCCAGGGATCCCGTCGGCCGTCGTCCGGGTGCCCGTCGTCCGGGCTTGCGTTGTCCGGTCCGGTGGCGGACGGTTCGCTGCCGCCCGGTCCGCTGTCGACCGGCTCGCCGTCGACCGGCTCGCCGTCGTCCGGTCCGCTGCTGCGGGGCGCGCCGCCCTCCGGGGGGACGACCGCGCCCGCGGGCGCCGCCGGGGCGGTGACGGCGATGGCCAACCGGGCCAGCTCCAGCAGGGGGTGGAGCGTGGGATCGACGCCCTCCACCGCCGGCCCGATCCGGCCGAGGGCGGTCTCCGCCTCCTGCGGCGTACCGACCTCCAAGGTCCCGAGCGCATGCGCCACGACGACCAGCGCGCGGGTCACCGGATCGGACGGGCCGGGCACCTCCAGTACCCGGCCGAGCAGGTCCAGCGACTCCGGAGGGTTGCCCCGCATGGACCAGAACCAGGCCAGCGCGGCGCCGAACCGGACGGCCGTGTCGGCGTCCCCCACCCCGGCCGCCCAGCGGATCGCGGCCAGCAGGTTGTCCCGCTCGGCCGACAGCCGGGCCAGCCAGTGCAGTTGGCCGCCGGTGCGCAGGCGGGGTTCGGCGTGCTCGGCCAGGTCGAGGAGGAACCCGACGTGCCGTCGGCGGACGGTGTCGGTCTCCGCGCGCCGGGCGAGCTGCTCCAGGCCGTACTCCCGGATGGTCTCCAGCATCCGGTAGCGCAGCTCACCCGTCTCGGCGGCCCAGACCACGTGCAGCAGGGACTTGTCGACCAGGGCTGCCAACACGTCCCGGACGTCGCGGGCCGGGGAGCTGTCGGTCTGGGAGCTGTCGGTCTGGGAGCCGTGGGCCTGGGGGTCGGGCCCGCCGACCGCCTGCGCCGCGTCCTCGGTGAAGCTGCCGGGGACCACCGCCAGCCGTTCCAGGAGCGCGCGCTCCTCGTCGTCCAGCAGGTCCCAGCTCCAGGCCACCACGG
Source organism: Kitasatospora sp. NPDC058170 (assembly GCF_042883905.1). Lineage (NCBI taxonomy): Bacteria > Bacillati > Actinomycetota > Actinomycetes > Kitasatosporales > Streptomycetaceae > Kitasatospora > Kitasatospora sp. NPDC058170. The sequence continues at coordinate 130,757 of NZ_JBHVUV010000026.1, read as the reverse complement.
CCCGCAGGGTCTGGTGCCGGGGCAGCGCGGTGCGGCTGCCACCGGTGAGCAGCCGGAACCGGTCGTCCAGCCGGGCCGTGACCGCCTCGATCGGCAGCGTGCGCAGCCGGGCCGCGGCCAGTTCGATCGCCAGCGGCAGGCCGTCCAGGCGCCGGCAGATCTCGACCGCCGCCGCCAGCGAGTCGCCGTCCGCGGTGAAGCCGGGACGCACCGCGGCGGCCCGGTCGTGGAACAGCCGGATCGCCGCACAGGCGCGGGCCTGCGGAACGGGTGCACCCGGTACGGGCAGCTCCAGGGGGAGCACCGGGTGCAGGTTCTCGCCGTCGATCCGCAGCGGCTCCCGGCTGGTGGCCAGCACCCGTAGCCGGGGGCACCGGCGGAGCAGTGCCCCGGCCAGCCCCGCGGCGGCCTCGACCACGTGCTCGCAGTTGTCCAGGACCAGGACCAGCTCGTCGTCCGCCAGCGCCTCGACCAGCCGGTCCAGGACGTCCTCGCCGCCGCCGCTGGCGTTGCCACTGCCACTGCCGGAGCGTTCGGGCGAGCCGGCCCCGCGCATCCGCAGGACGTCGAGCACCGCGCGGGGCAGGTCGTCCGCGCCGACCGGGGCCAGGGCGACGAACCACACCCCGCCGGCCGGGGTGAGCTGCCGCCCGGCGGTGACGGCCAGCCGGGTCTTGCCGGAGCCCCCGGGCCCGACCAGGGTGACCAGCCGGGCCTCGCCGAGCAGCCCGACCACCCGGCGGACGTCCTCCTCCCGGCCCACGAAGCTGGTCAGCGGCGCGTCCAGGTTGCCGCGCACCCGCGACCGGTCGGGCCGCTGCCCGGGGATCTCGCCGCGCAGCACGGCGAGGTGGGCCGCCTGCAGTTGGGGTCCGGGATCGCTGCCGAAGCCCTCGGCCAGCCGGCTGCGCAGCCGCTGGTAGACGGCCAGCGCCTCGGAGCCCCGGCCGCCGGCGGCCAGGGCACGGATCAGCTGGGTGTGCAGCCGTTCGTGCAGCGGGTGCTCCGCCGTCAGCGACTCCAGCTCGGCGACGAGACCGGGCTCGGCTCCCCGCACGAGGTCGGCCTCGATCCGGTCCTCCAGGGCGGCCAGCCGCGCCCGTTCGAGCCGCGCGGCCTCGGCCTCGGCGAACGGCGCCCCCCGGACGTCCGCCAGCGCGCCGCCGCGCCACAGGCCCAGCGCCTCCCGCAGGGCGGCGGCAGCCTCGGCGGGCCGGTCCTGCACGAGCAGATGCTGGCCCGAGCGGGCCAGCTGCTCGAACCGGACGACATCCACCGCGCCCGCCTCGACCGCCAGCCGGTACCCGGCCGGCTCCGAGGTGAGCAGCAGCGGATCGCCCAGGACCCGCCGCAACCGGGACACCAGCGACTGCAGCGCGTTCGCCGGGTCGTCCGGAGCCGCGTCCCCCCACAGCTCCTGCGCCAACACCTCGGCCCGCACGGCCCGCCCGGCGTCCAGCGCCAGCCGCGCCAGCAACGCCCGCAGCCGGGGCCCGCCGACCGGCACCGGGCCGCCACCGGTGTCCAGGACCAGAGCTCCGAGAAGGCAGACACGCACCCGCCCACTATCCCAGCCCCGCCGGTCGCCCGGGACCGCGGGCCCGGCCCCACCGGCGTCCCGTGGCTCTCTGCCCGAGGCTGGACGCGTCGCGAGCCGTAGCCGGGGTGGGGGCGAGGGAAGACAGCGGACGGATGGTCAGCTCACCGTGCTTTACCACGCGTTCGCCGACCATCCGTACCGTCCACCACAGGAGCGAACCGTTCGATGAGTGAACGCGGCCGCCGTGGGGGGGGGGCCGGGGGGGGGGCGCCCCCCCGCCCGGGGGGGGGGGCCGGGGGCCCCGGGGGGCCGCCCGGCCGCCCTAAAGGGGAGGTGGGATTAAAAAAAAAAACAACCCAC
>NZ_JBHVUV010000026.1:0-128847 GCF_042883905.1 Kitasatospora sp. NPDC058170 | reverse complement strand
GACCGTTCCCTCCTCTCACGGCTCCTCCTCCCCCCGTGGCCGTCCGGATGCGTTGTTGGCGGGGGGGGTGGTGTTGGGCGGCCCCGTGGCCGCACCCCCCCCACGGCGCGGTGGGGAGGCCGGTCAGACGCGGTCGGCCGCGATCAGGACGTACTGGAAGGAGCCGTCCTTGTAGGAGGAGATGAACGCCTCCTCGATGCCCGTGACGAGGGAGGAGGTGGCGCGCAGCTCCCAGTAGGGCAGGGTCTCGGGCGTCAGGTCGATGACGGCCTGCGGCACCAGACGGTTGTCCGCCATGGCGCGCAGGTACTCCCGGCGGGAGTGGATGTTGCACTCGAAGTGCGCGTTGATCTGGGACACCCACTTCGAGGGCTGCCCGTAGACGGGGTTCCAGCAGCCGGTGATGGTCACGTAGCGGCCGCCGACGGCGAGCATGCGGGAGTGCTCGGCGAAGAGGTCGTGCAGGTCGACGTACATGCTGGACTCGTTGTTCCAGGAGGCCGCCACCTGGCCCGTCCCGAAGGGCGTGTCGAGCATGTTGCAGACGCGGGAGCGGACCGAGTCCTCGATGCCGAGCTCCCGGGCGCGCCGGTTGCCGAACTCGGCCTGCTTGGCCGACAGGGTGACGCCCTCGACCTTGCAGCCGAAGCGCTGGTGGGCCATCACCATGGAGCCGCCGCGGCCGCAGCCGGCGTCGACGAGGGTGGCATCGCGCGGGATGGCGCCCAGGTTGTCCAGGAGCACGTCGGCCTGGGCGGACTCCAGCCGGTGCAGCTCGGTGATCACCTTCTTCTCACGCTCGCTGTCGCCGGGGTCGCCCAGCGAGGCGTGGTCGACGTCCCCGATCCCGTAGTGGTGGTGGTAGAGGCCGTCGACGTCGCCGAGCCGCAGGTTCACGGGGCGGGCCTCGTGGTTCCAGTACTGGGCGATGTCGTTCTGATAGGGCGTTGCGGGGCCGGGCACGGTGGCGGCGGTGGTCACGGCGGGAAGGTCTGTCGTGGTCATGGGTTGGTCAGCTCCTTGGTTACCAGAAATCGGGCAGGCTGTAGCGGAAGGTGTTGTTCTGGTGCCAGTGGTGGTTGCCGTCGACCCACACGGCCACGCCGCGTAGGAAGCGCACCAGGACGGGGGTCGGGCAGGCGGCGGCCAGCGCGGCCGCTTCGGCCTCGAACTCGTGCATGAGGTCGTTGTGGACCTCGACCGCCTTCAGGTAGGCGTCGCGGGTGGTGCGGTCCTCGTGCTCGGCGATCACCACCGGCAGGTTCATGTGCCGGCCGGGGCTGGCGAGTTCCTTGGTGTACGAGTACAGGTCGTTGACGATGGTCGTGGCGTTGGAGGCGAGCGCGATCACCCGCTGGAGGGCGGGCACCGCGTGGAGGTCGGCGGGCAGCTCGTAGCCGCCGACGGTGTCCGTGATGGTCGGGCAGGGGCGGAAGTTGTTGAACTGGCGCATCGCCAGGTACTCCCACACCGCGGGGACGTGGTCCGTCTCGGTCCAGGCGGCCTCGGCCAGGTACCCCAGGTGCAGCCGGGCCATGTCGTGCCGGAACCGGTCGCTCTGGGAGGGGCTGGCCGCGCGGGTGAAGTAGTCCATCGCCGAGCGGTAGGCGCGCCGGGGGGCGTCCGAGAGGAGCGACTCCTCCCAGTCCGGCCGGTACTCGGCTGTGGTGTGCAGCGGGTCGAGCGCCGTGTGGGCCAGGAGCAGGCGTCCGCCGAGGCCGACGGGGGAGCCTCCGTGGTCCTCGCAGTAGTAGTCGTCGACGGCGTTCTCTGCTGCCATCAGTCGGGCCGCGATCATCAGATGGTCGATGTCGGGGGCGTCGGGATGGCAGCCGACCATGTACTGGCCCACCGAGAAGCCGTCGAACTGCTCCTCCAGCTCCGGCGGGTACAGCTGGACCTCGTCCAGCGCCCAGTCCTTGATCCGGCGGCCGACCTCCGCCGCGCGCTCGGGGTCGGGATCGGGCACCGGGTGGTGGTAGAGGCCCGGGACGGGATCGCCGGGCTTCGGCCGCGACGCGCGCGGTGCCAGGTGCAGGCCTGCCGTACCCAGGCCGGTGGGGCCGCCGAGGATCCGGTCCAGGGCGGTACGGCTCATGACCGTACCGCCGACGGCTCCGCGGTGTTCTCCGGTCCGGTGTCCACGGACATGGAAGGGCCTCCCTCTGTGAAGGACTGCAGGTCATGGCGGTTCGTCGCCTGGGCGCAGCAGGAAGCGGGGCGCCGTGCCCGGGCCCCCTGGTCGCTCGCTGATCAACGGTAGGGGTGGTGGTCCGGCAGAAGGCGCTCTAAAGCCCTGCCTGCACCCGATGGGGTGAACGTTGCCCATGAGAGGGTTGAAACGAAAAGTCTTCGATCTTGCCTGTCGGGCCGCCGGAGGCGGCGCAGACGGGCCGTCAGGACTGCTGCGCCGCCGCCTCGAAGCGGGCGAGGGCGGCCTCGGCGAGGGCGAGGTCGGCCGCGGTGTCGGCGGTGGCGTCGACGGTCAGTCCGGGCTCGTCCGGCTGCAACGGCTCCAGGGTGTCGTAGAACGTGGTGGTGGCCGGCAGCCGCTGGAGCCGGACAGTCCCCGCCCCCGCGCGCTACGCCGTCGGGGGGACAGGCCGCGCCCGCCGGGCGAGCCGCTCCCCGTGGCACGGGCCCGGCCGGGAATCGTGGTCCCCCGTGTGTCGGCCTGCGGCCAACGACGGGAGACAGCAGTGAGCTCAGCAGCGGATGAGGGACGCCGGCCGGTGCCGCCGATCCTCCGCGGGCAGAAGGCCCTGGTGACCGGGGCGAACTCCGGGATCGGCAGGGCGACGGCGATCGGCCTGGGCCGCGCGGGCGCCGACGTGGTGGTCAACTACGTCTTCGGCCCCGAGGCGGCCGAGGAGGTGGTCCGGGAGATCACGTCCTTCGGCGTGCGGGCCTACGCCCACGAGGCGGACGTCTCCCAGGAGGACCAGGTCGTCGCCATGGTCGGCCGCATGGTCGAGGAGTTCGGCACCATCGACATCATGGTGGCCAACGCCGGGCTGCAGCGGGACGCCGCCGTCGCGGACATGACCCTCGCCCAGTGGCAGAAGGTGCTGGACGTCAACCTCACCGGCCAGTTCCTCTGCGCCCGGGAGGCCGCGAAGGAGTTCCTCCGCCGGGGCGTGGTGCCCGAGGTGTCCCGCTCGGCCGGGAAGATCGTCTGCATGAGCTCGGTCCACCAGATCATCCCGTGGGCGGGCCACGTGAACTACGCCGCGTCCAAGGGCGGCGTCCTGATGCTGATGGAGACCCTCGCCCAGGAGCTCGCCCCGAAGGGGATCCGGGTGAACGCCGTCGCTCCAGGCGCGATCCGCACCCCGATCAACCGCAGCGCCTGGGACACCCCCGAGGCCGAGGCGGACCTCCTGCGGCTGATCCCCTACCGCCGGGTCGGCGACCCCGAGGACATCGCGAACGCGGTGACCGTCCTGGCCTCCGACCTGATGGACTACGTCGTCGGCACCACCCTCTACGTCGACGGCGGGATGACCCTCTTCCCCGGCTTCGCCACCGGAGGCTGATCACGGAGTGTCCCACCACCTGGCGCACCACCTCACGCACCATCTGGCACACCAGCTGTCCGGGCCGCCGGGCGGGACCGGGCTGCTGGCCGACACACCCGCCCAACTGCTCCCCGCCCGTGAGCTGATGGCGTTCACCCTGGCCTCCCACATCCTGCTGGTGCCACTGGGGGTGGCCCTGCCGTTCGTGACGCTGGTGATGCACCACCGCGGACTGCGCAAGGGCGACCCGACCGCACTGCTGCTGGCCCGGCGCTGGTCCGCCGTGATGGCCGTCCAGTTCGCGGTCGGCATCGTCACCGGCACCGTGCTCTCCTTCGAGTTCGGACTGCTCTGGCCGGGCATGATGGGCCGGTGGGGGGACGTCTTCGGCCTCGGCTTCGGCGTGGAGGCCTGGGCGTTCTTCCTCGAGGCGATCCTGATCGCGATCTACCTCTACGGCTGGCGCAGGCTGAAGCCGTGGACGCACTTCTGGCTCGGCGTACCGCTGCCGCTCGCCGCGCTGCTCGGCGCGTTCGGCATCATCGCCGCGAACTCCTGGATGAACACCCCCCAGGGCTTCACCCTCGACGCCGACGGCAGGCCCATCGACGTCGAGGTCCAACAGGCCGTGTTCACACCGATGTTCGGTCCGCAGTACTGGCACTTCGTGGTCGCGATGTTCCTCACCGCGGGCTACGTGGTGGCCGGCGTCTACGCGGTGGGGTGGCTGCGCGGCCGCCGGGACCGCTACCACCGCCTCGGCTTCACCGTGCCGTTCACGGCCGCGGCGATCCTCACCCCCGTGCAGTTCGTGCTCGGTGACGCCATCGCCCGGGCGGTCTTCCACAAACAGCCCGTCAAGTTCGCCGCCACGGAGCTGGTCTGGGACACCGGCACGCACGTGCCGGAGTACCTGTTCGGCCGTCTGCAGGAGGACGGGACCATCAAGGGCGGTCTGAAGATCCCCCAACTGGACTCCATCCTGGCCGGGTTCAGCCCCGGCACCGAGGTCACCGGGCTGACCTCGGTACCCGCCTCGGACCGTCCGACCGTCGTCCAGGCCACGATCGCGCACTGGGCCTTCGACATCATGGTCACCATCGGCAGCCTGCTGATCCTGCTCGCGCTCTGGTACGGGTGGTGCTGGCTGCGCCGCCGCGACCTGCCGCGCTCCCGGTGGTTCTTCCGGTGCGCCGCGGTGGCAGGTGCGGCCAGCCTGCTCACCGTGGAGTGTGGCTGGATCACCACCGAAGTGGGCCGCCAGCCCTGGATCGTCTACCAGAACATGCGGGTCTCCGAGGCCGTCACCCCCACCGCCGCGGCCTCGCTGTGGACCATGTTCGGGGTCGTCGTCACGGTGTACGCCTTCGTGTTCGGCGCGTTTCTCGTCGTCGTCCTGAGGATGCGCACCCGCTGGCGGCTCGCCGACTCCGGGCCCGGCCGCGCCCTGGCCGAGGGCCCGGAGACGGACGCCCCCTACGGTCCGCGCCCGGAACCGGCCTCCAACGCCCCGGGCACCCGCCGCCCACCGGGGAGCGAGCTGTGACCGCGACCATCGTCGCCTGGATCCTGCTGGCCGCGATCGCCGCCTATGCCTGCGGTGGCGGGGTCGACTACGGCGCCGGGTTCTGGGACCTGCTGGCCGGCGGCGCCGAGCGCGGCGAGCGCCCGCGCCGGTTGATCGACCACGCCATGGCGCCGGTCTGGGAGGTCAACAACGTCTGGCTGATCTTCGTCCTGGTCCTGATGTGGACCGGCTTCCCGGTGTTCTTCCAGACGGTGTTCACCGCGCTCTGGCTCCCACTGGCCCTGGCCGCCATCGGGATGGTCCTGCGCGGCGCCGGGTTCGCGCTGCGCAAGCCCGTCCGGAGACTGGCCGCCCGCCGCGTCTACGGCGCGGTCTTCGCGGTGTCCTCGCTGCTCACGCCGTTCTTCCTGGGCGCCGTCGTCGGCGGCGTGGCCTCCGGGCGGGTCGCCCCCGGCACCACGGCCTCGGCGGACGCCTGGGCCAACACCACCTCGATCATGGCGGGCCTGGGCGCCGTCGCCGCCACCGCCTTCCTCGGCGCGGTGTTCCTCACCGCGGACGCCCGCCGCTTCGGGGCCCGCGACCTGGTCGGCTACTTCCGGCTGCGGGCCTGGATCGGCACCGCGGCCCTGCTGGTCACGGGCGTGCTCGCGCTGGTCGTGACCGACCCGCACGCCTCGTACGTGCACCACGGGCTCACCCACGGGATCGGGCTGCTGCTCCTCCTGCTCGCCGCGGCGGCCGCGGCGGTCACGGCCTGGCTCGTCGCGGGCCGGGCCGCCGGGTGGGCGCGCTACTCCTCGGTGGCCGCCGTGGCCTTGGTGGTCGCCGCCTGGGGAGCCGCCCAGCGGCCGTACCTGGTACCCACCTCGCTGACCGTCCAGCAGGCCGCGGGGGCGAGCGAGCCGCTCCAGTGGATGCTCATCGTCGCGGGCGTCTCCCTGGTGCTGATCGGCCCCGCGCTCGTCGTGCTGTACCGCCTCGACACCCACGGCGTGCTGGAGCCGCTCTCCGACGAGGACGTCGCACGGTGACGGCCCCGCCGCCCCGCCGGCGCCCCGCGGGGGCAGGGTAGGCCCCGGCCGGCGGACCGGACCCAGTACCGACCCCCCCCAGGAGGCACCACCGTGACGACGAACCAGGTGCTGGCCGGCGTGGGACTGATCGTGGTCCTGGCCGTCGGCTCCCAGCTGCTGGCGAGCCGGCTGCGCATCCCGGCGCTGCTCGTCCTGCTGCCGGCCGGGTTCACCGCCGGTGCGCTGACGGACGACGTCAACCCCGAACAGCTGCTGGGTCCCGCCTTCTCCCCGTTGGTCTCGCTGGCGGTCGCGGTGATCCTCTACGACGCGGGCCTCGAACTGGACCTCCAGCGGCTCCTCGGCCACACCCGCCGCGTCGTGGTCCGGCTCATCCTCCTCGGCACGCTGATCACCTGGGTGTCGGCGGCGCTGTTCGCCGTCCCGGTGCTGAGCCTGTCGCTGCCGGCGGCGGTGATGCTGGGAGCGATCCTCGTCGTCTCGGGCCCGACCGTGGTGGGGCCGCTGCTCCACTTCGTCCGCCCGACCGAGCGGCTGCAGCGGATCCTGATCTGGGAAGGAGCCCTGATCGATCCGGTCGGCGGCATCCTGGGCGCCTTCGTGTTCCACGGCGTCGTCGCCGCCCAGCAGGACGGCATCGGCAGCCAGATCGGCCAGTTCTGGGTCAGCGCGGCGGTCGGCGCGGCCGGCGGTGCGGTGGGAGCGGCCGTGCTGTGGCTGCTGCTCCACCACCTGAGGCTGCACGAAGTGCTGGGCACCACGGTGCAGTTCGCCGCCGTGGTGGGCACCACGGCCGCCTGCGACATCCTCCGCGACGACACCGGTCTGATCGCCGCGGTCGTGATGGGGATGGCCCTGGCCAACCTGCCGGGCCTGGACATCCCGGCCCGCCGGCCCTTCTTCGAGACCCTGGTCTCGCTGATCATCGGCGTGCTGTTCGTCTCCATCTCGGCCACCGTCACCCCGCAGTCCCTGCGGCCGGTGGTGCTCCCGACCCTCGCACTGGTCGCCCTCCTCGTCCTGGTGGTCCGGCCGCTGGTGGCCGTCCTCGCCACCGCCCGCACCGACGTGCGGGGCGGGGAGCGGTGGTTCATCGGATGGATGGCGCCGCGCGGCATCGTCGCCGCGGCCACCGCCTCCACGTTCTCGGTCACCCTGGTCGAGGACGGCATCGGCGGCGCCGACCGGATCCTGCCCGCGACCTTCCTGGTGATCGTCGCCACCGTCATGCTGTACGGCCTGACCGCCTTCCCGGTCGCCCGGCGGCTCGACGTGCTGCGCCCCGCGCGGTCCAGGCCGCTGCTGGTCGGCGGCGACCCGTGGGCGGTCGATCTCGGGCGTGCGCTGTACTCGGCCGGACTGGACGTCCTGATGTGGGCGGGCGCCGACGACCAGCGCGCCCGGATCGAGGCGGCGGGCCTGAAGCTGGCGCCGGGTGAACTGCTCGCGGCGGCCACCGGCGCGGGAGCGGAGCTGGAGGGGATCACCGGGGTACTGCTGCTCACCGAGGAGGACGACTTCAACGCGCTCGCCTCGGTGACCCTGAGCGAGAACGTCGAGGGGCCGGTGCTGCGGCTCGGCCCTTCGGCCCGCAGCCAGGGCGTGGTGGCGCCGTACGTGGGCGGCGAGGCGCTCTTCGCGGCGGGCCTGACCAGACCGGAGCTGGTCCGGCGGTACGAGGGCGGGGCGCGGATCGTGGCGCACCCGGTGGACGGCGGGCTGCGGCCGGAGCACGAGCTGCTGTTCCTGGTGCGCCCGGACGGGCGGCTCGACCCGGTCACCGAGACGGGCAGCCCCACGCCGGGTGCCGGGGACATCGCCGTCCTGCTGAGCCCGGACGCCGGGTGGCCGGCGGGGTGACCCGGCCGCGTCGGCTGTGTCGGCTGTGAGGTGTGAGGTCGTGCGCCTGGTCAGCGCTGCCGGTCGAGGGCCTCGTCCAGGGTCCCGGCGGCGGTGATCAGCGACAGGTGGGTGAACGCCTGTGGGAAGTTGCCGAGTTGCTCGCCGGTGGGGCCGATCTCCTCGGCGAACAGACCGACGTGGTTGGCGTAGGTGTGCATCTTCTCGAAGGTGTACCGGGCGGGGCGCAGGCGGCCGGCCCGGGCCAGCGCGTCCACGTAGAGGAAGGTGCAGAGGCTGAAGGTGCCCTCGGAGCCGCGCAGTCCGTCCGGCGAGGCCGCCGGGTCGTACCGGTAGACGAGGCTGTCGGACACCAGGGTGCGGTCCATCGCGTCCAGCGTGGACAGCCAGGACGGGTCTCGGGGCGAGACGAAGCCGACCCGGGGCATCAGCAGCAGCGAGGCGTCCAGGACCGGCTCCCCGCCGTAGTGCTGGACGTAGGCCTGCGCCTCCTCGTTCCAGCCGTGTTCCATGACCTGTTCCAGGATGGTGTCGCGGGCCTTCGTCCAGAGCTCGGTGTTCGCGGGCCGGCGGAAGTCGGAGGCCAGCCGCAGGCCGCGGTCGAAGGCGGCCCAGCACATCACCCGGCTGTAGGTGAAGTCCTTGCGCCCCCCGCGGGTCTCCCAGATGCCCTCGTCGGGCCGGTCCCAGGAGTCGGCCAGCCAGTCGAGGTTGCGGGCCAGCACCTTCCAGCCCCGGTAGCCGGCCTGGGTCGCGATCTCGCGCCCCTCCGAGAGGGCGTAGAGCGCCTCGCCGTAGATGTCCAGTTGCAACTGGTCGGCGGCGGCGTTGCCGAGCCGTACCGGTGCGGACCCGCGGTACCCCTCCAGGTGGCCGAGGATCTCCTCGCTCAGCAGCGGCTCCCCGTCGACCCGGTACATGATCTGCAGCGGTTCGCCGTCCTTGCCCGCCGTGTCGCGCAGCCGGTCGCCGAGCCAGTGGGTGAAGTCCGTCGCCTCCTCCACGAACCCGAGGTCGAGCAGGGCCCGCACGGAGAGCGAGCCGTCGCGCACCCAGGTGTACCGGTAGTCCCAGTTGCGCTCGCCGCCGATCTGCTCGGGCAGGCCCATCGTGGCCGCGGCGACCGGGGCACCGGTGGGGGCGTAGGTGAGCAGCTTCAGGGTGATGGCGGAGCGGTTGACCATGTTGGGCCAGCGGCCGCGGTAGTTGGAGCCGTGCACCCAGGACTGCCAGAACCCGGCGGTCTCCCACAGCTGTGCGGTGACCCCGTCGACGGTGGGCGGGGGCGGGGGCGGCCCGTCGGCGTCGCAGACGGTCAGGACGGCGGCGGCCTCCTGACCGACGTTCAGGGTGAAGGAGCCGCGCACGTCGTTGCCGTCGCGCTCCAGCGGGAAGCTGGTCTGGAGGTGCGCGCTGACGCCGGGGGCCCGGAAGACGGCCTCGTGGTCCTGCACGTCGAGTCCGTGGGCGGCCCGGCCGTAGTCGAACCGGGGCCGGCACTCCAGGTCGAAGCGCACCGTTCCGCGCACCGTGCGGACCGCCCGCATCAGGGTGTGGCGGTCGCTGGGCGTGCGGGTGAGGTGCGGCGGCATCCAGTCGATCACCTCGCCGACGCCGTCGGCGGACATGAAGCGGGTCACCAGGACGGCGGTGTCGGGGTAGTACAGCTGCTTGCAGGAGGTCTCCGCCAGGGCGGGCGACAGCCGGAAGAAGCCGCCGCGGTCGTGGTCGAGCAGCGCGGCGAAGAGGCTGGGGGAGTCGAACCGGGGGGAGGCGAACCAGTCGACCACGCCCTGGGAGGACACCAGCGCGGTGGTCTGCAGATCGCCCACCAGGCCGTGGTCGGCGATGGGAGGGTAGCGGTCCATGAGGGTCCAATCTCGGAGGGATCCCTGCCCGTCCACTATCCGCCAACCGGGGGAGGCGCGCGCGGTCGCCCGGTGCCCGTGCGCGCCCTGCCCGGTGTGGGCGCGAGCCCCCGTCGGGCCGGGCCTACGCGCCCGGCGGCGCGGTGCCCCCGGGGGCGAGCGGCGGCCCGGCGGCCTGCGGACCCGGGTCGGCGTCGAGGAACTCCCGGACGGCGAACGCGCCCAGCACGGCGACGGCGATCCACGTCACCACCGCCGCCGACGGGTAGCTCCAGGTGAACAGCACGACGGCCGCCACCAGCAGGATCGCGGCCCCGATCCACCGCTTGAACCGGTGCACGAACGGCCCGACCGGCCCCAGCCGCATCCCGTGCGAGGAGAACACCTCGCGGACGGCGGCGATGGCCCGGCGGCAGGCGGTCCGGACGGCGACCGCGACGCGGGAGGGGCCGATCATGAACGCGCCCAGCGCGGTGATCACGGCCAGCGCCCCGACCGCGCGCACGCTCGCGCGCATGAACCGGATCAGCGTGTCGTACACCGCCCCGGCGGCCGCCTGGTTGGCGCCGGGCGGCAGGTGGTCGAGGTAGAAGGACCGGAACACCGTCAGGACGATCCCGGTCAGCAGCATCGCGCCGGCCACGCCCAGGGCGGCGCCGATCAGGGCCCGGCGCCGGTTCGCGGCCAGGTAGACCCCCGCGGCGGCGATCAGCACGGTGATGACCGGAAGCCAGGTGCCGAGGATCTCCAGCAGGCGGAAGTACGACTTGACCTTGCCGATGTCGTTCGAGGCGAAGACGACGAAGTCGGTGTGGACGTCGGGGATCTTCGAGGCGACGCCGAAGCCCGAGTTCACCAGCTCGTCCTTGACCCTGGCCACGATCGGCGCGACGTCGATGGCGACCTGGTTGTTGTCCAGCGAGACCACGCCCCCGCCCTGGCCGGTCAGCGCCTTGTCGAGCGCGCTGTGCCCGGCCCGGTTCGCGTTGACCCACACCGTCTCGAAGGCACTGCTCGACACCACCTTGTGCACGGTCGTGCTGACGAGGTCGGTGAGGCCGCTGGTGATCGGCCCGCTCAGGTTGTTGATCAGGCTGGCCGCCTGGGGCGGGACGCCCTGCTGGGCGGCCGCCTCCGAGAGCTGGTTCACCAGGCCCTTCACGTCGATCTGGTCCAGGACCGCCGTGGTGACCCGGGCGGTGACCGCGTCCTGCACGTCCGGGTTGGAGGCCAGCGGGGCGACGGTTTCGACGTACCGGTCCGTGTTGCCGACGATGTCGCTCGTCCAGACCGAGACGACCGACAGCAGGGACAGGACGGAGGCCAGGGCGATCAGGATCACGGCGCCCGTGGTCCGCAGCCGGTGCCTGCTGCGGTGCTGCGGTGTGGAGCCCTCCAGCGCGGCGATCCGGCGCCGGAGCTCCTCGACCTCGCCGGTCTTGTCGGCCTCGCCCGTCTTGTCGGTCTTTTCGGCCTTGCGGACCTCGGCGGCCGTGTCGGCCTTCTCGGCCGGGCCGGGCTCGGGTGCCGGGGGTTGCGCCGGTCCGTCCGGCCGCGCCGTGACGGGCTGCTCGCCGGGCGGGCGTTCGGCGGGCGGGCGTTCGGCGGGGCCCCCGGAGGGCGGCGGCGGTGCGGTGCCGCCCTGCTCCGGTTCTCCCGGTTCGGTCGGCTCCGACCCGGACGCGCTCGACGCCATGGCACTCTCCCTGGGGTGGGGCCGTGTGCCGACCGCGGACGGCACGTGGCTGTTTCACCCCAGGAGATACTCCCCGCCCCGGGCCCACCACCGGGAGTACACGGCGCGGCGACCCGCTCGGAGGCCCTGGAACGCGGTGCCGGGCCGCCCTGCCGGGACGGTGGGCGGCGATCCGACCGGCCGTCGGACCGGTTCCGGGCGCTGGGCCGTAGGGATGACAACTCGGCCCTCGTCCCCCGGGCGTGACCGGCGCGGCCGGGAAGCGCCGCCGCTGCGTGATATCACGGCCTGAATGCCCCAGGACCGGACCTGGCCTGGTCTGGTCTGGCCGGGGACGGTATCCGGGACGGGACCCGGGAGCGGACGGGACCGGGGACGGGACCGGGGCGCCCGCGTTCCGGACGGAGTCCAGTGCTGAGGAGTGGGGAAGCATGTCGGCCGAGCACGTCGGACAGCCCGGGGCGGCTCCCAAGGACCCCTTCGCGCTCGTCCGCACCCGCGGATACGCCGTGCTCCTCCTGCTGGCCGCGCTGTTCGGGATCCCCGTCTCGGTGGCGGCCTACGGATTCCTCGCCCTCGTCTCCGAACTCCAGTCGCTGACCTACACGGACCTGCCCGAGGCGCTGGGCTTCCACGGGACGCCGTCCTGGTGGCCGGTGCCGCTGCTCGCCGTGGCCGGCCTCCTGGTCGCCCTGAGCATCAAGCACCTCCCGGGCGACGGCGGCCACAAACCGGCCGAGGGGCTGGTGACCAGCGGTCCGACCAGGGTGATCGACCTGCCGGGCATCGCGCTCGCCGCGCTCGTCTCGCTGGGCCTCGGCGTGGTCCTCGGACCCGAGGGGCCGCTCATCGCCCTGGGCAGCGGGCTGGCCGTGGCCGCCGTCCGCCTGGTCAGGCGGGACCTCCCGGAGGAGCCGACCGCCGTGGTGGGCGCCGCGGGGAGCTTCGCCGCCATCAGCACCCTGCTCGGATCCCCGCTGCTCGGCGCGTTCCTGCTGATGGAGGCGTCCGGCCTCGGCGGGGCCATGCTCGGGATGGTCCTGGTGCCCGGCCTGCTCGCGGCCGGGGTCGGCTCGCTGATCTTCACGGGTCTGGGCTCGTGGACCGGTCTCGGCACGTACTCGCTGGTCCTGCAGCAGGTGCCGCACGCGGACCGGCCCGACGCCGGCGACTTCGGCTGGGCGCTCCTGATCGGGGTCGCGGCGGCCCTGGTCGGCACCGGGATCCGCCGGCTCGCCCTCTACCTGCAACCGCGGGTCGAGCGGCGGCGGGTGCCGGCGACGGTACTGGCGGGCGCGCTCGTCGGCGTGGCCGCGCTGGTGTACGCCGAATGGACCGGGTACGACGCCTCCGGGGTGCTGTACTCGGGCCAGAACGCGCTGAACCCGCTGCTGGCGGCGCAGGCCGGGTACTCGGTGGGCGCCCTCGTGGCACTCGTGGTCTGCAAGGCGCTCGCCTACTCGCTCTCGCTCGCGGCGTTCCGCGGCGGCCCGGTCTTCCCCGCGATGTTCGTGGGGGCGGCGGGCGGGCTCGCCCTCGCCCACCTGCCCGGGCTGGGGGTGACGGCCGGGTTCGCGATGGGCATCGGCGCGATGTGCGTGGCAATGCTGAAGCTCCCGATGACCTCGGTCATGCTGGCCACGCTGCTCCTGGGGGCGGACGGCCTCACGGTGATGCCGGTGGTGATCGTCGCGATCGTGGTGTCCTACGTGCTCTCGCTCCGGCTCACCCCGGCACCGGCCGCCACGCCCTGAGGCGGACCCCGGCGGCGCCCTCACTGGTACCAGGAGACCTCGGTGGGCCGCGCGCGGTGCTGCACCTTCTGCTCGGGCATCGGGACCTGCGTGTCGCCCTCGACCAGGACGCCGGCGGGCTCCCCCCGGACGGCGCCGGGAAGGGTCACCCGGACCTCGACGGGGCGTGGTGGATCGGTCGGCAGGACCGTGGTCAGCGACTCCACCCCGGCGTGGTGGCCGTGGACGCGGACGGCCGCCACCTCCTTGCCGTCCACCAGGAGCTCCAGCTGCCGGGCCGTGCCCAGGTAGACCCCGACGGTGACGGAGCAGCCGGCGTGTTCGCAGTGGAAGTGGTAGTCGCGGCCCATGACCGCCTCCGATCGCAGGGGAACCCCCGGACTTCATCGTGGCACCGGGGGAGGGCGGGCGCGATGTCCCGCGGGTGCGGGCCGGTCCACCGGGAGGCCGGGGCAGGTGGGCGCGGGGGCGCGGGCGTCGAGGGGTGCGACTGGCGGCCGCCCGGCCGTCGCGGTTCAGTGGAAGGCGGTAGGCGGAGCAGCAACCTCCCGTGAACCGGGGTGATCCATGCCGAGCCCCTCAGCGTCGAGCCCCTCGGCGTCGAACCCGTCGGCGTCGAACCACGAAGCCCCGATCCTGTCGGCCAGGTTCGCCGTCCCCGCGGTGCCGGGGATCCTGGTGCGCCGCCCGGCCCTGCTGGAGCGCCTGAGCGCGGGGGTGCGGACGCCGCTCACCCTGGTCAGCGGCCCAGCCGGTGCCGGGAAGAGCGTCCTCGCCGCCGACTGGACCGGCCGGTACCGGGGGCCGGGCCGGGTCGCCTGGTTGCGGGTCGAGCCGGGGGAGCCGCCGCAGGTCTTCTGGGCCCACGTCCTGGAGGCCCTCCGCCGCCAGGGCGTTCGGCTCTCCGGCGGGTGGGGTGCCGGGGCCGCGGGGGAGCTCGCCGGGGATCCTGCCAGGGCCTTCGTCGGGGATCTCGCCGGGGATCTCGCCGGGCAGGGCGGTCGGGCGGTGCTCGGCCGGCTCGCCGAAGGGCTCGCCCGGGCGCCCGCGCCGGTGGTCCTCGTCCTCGACCAGTTCGACGCCCAGGTCCCGCCCGGGATCGCCGACGGTCTGGCGTTCGTGCTCCGCAACGCCGCTCCTGGCCTGCACCTCGTCCTCACCGGCCGCAGCGAACCCCTGCTCCCCCTGCACCGCTACCGGGCGGCCGGCGAGATCGCCGAGATCCGCAACGCCGACCTGCGGTTCAGCCGGGAGGACACCCGGACACTGCTGCGCAACCACGGGCTGGCGGCCGACGAGGAGGACGTCCGCCTGCTCGCCGACCGGACCGAGGGCTGGGCGGCGGGCCTTCGCCTCTGCGCGCTGGCGATGCAGCGCACCGCCGACCCCGGGGCCTTCGTCCGGGACTTCGCCGCCGACCGCTCCACGATCGCCGACTACCTGCTCACCGAGGTGCTCCAGGCGTATCCGCGGGCGACCCGGACGCTGCTGCTGCGCGTCAGCATCACCGACCGGATCCACCCCGGCCTCGCGGACGCCCTCACCGGAGGACAGGACGGCGCGTGGACACTGGCCGCGCTCGATCGGTCCAACGCCTTCGTCGAAGCCGTGGACGGCACCTCCTGGTACCGCGTGCACCCGCTGTTCGCCGAAGTGCTGCGCGCTCAACTCCGCCACCGCCACCCAGGGTTGGAGCCCCGACTGCGTCGCCGGGCGGCCCGCTGGTTCGCCGGCCACGGACAGCCGGTCGAAGCCGTGGCCCAGGCGGCGGCCGCCGGCGACTGGCCGTCCGCGGCCCGGCAGCTGGTCGCCGACCCGGGAGTGGGCCGACTCCTCACCGGACCGGACGCCGACCGGCTGCGCGGCCTGCTGTCCGCCATGCCGCCGGGCCTGGCGGGAGCCGAGCCCGCCCTCGTGGAGGCGGCCCTGCGCCTGGCGGAGCACGACCGCGAGGGCTGCGCCGCCGCGCTGCGGCGCGCCGCGGAGGAGTCCGACCCGGCGGACGACGCCGTCCGGCTCGGCTCCTCCTCGCTGGCGGCCCTCACCGGCAGGCTGCCGCCCGAACTCCTCGCCCACCGGAGCACCGCGGCCGTCGAGCCGGGTCCGGGGCCCGCCGTGATCGAGCCCCTGACCGAGCGGGAGCGGGACGTCCTGAGCCAGGCCGCGCGCATGCTGTCCACCGAGGAGATAGCCGCCGAACTGTACGTGTCGGCCAACACCGTCAAGACGCACCTCAAGAGCGCCTACCGCAAGCTGTGCGTCACCCGCCGCAGCGAGGCAGTCCACCGGGCCCAGGCGCTCGGCCTGCTGTGACCCTGCCCGCGCGGTCCCCGGATCGGGGCGGGCCGGCAGGCTTCTCCCCCGAACCGGGCGAGGCCGTGCCGCACCGCGGGAGCCCACGATGGTGGGGCAGCCATCGGACCTCCACCCGAGGGGAGGCACGCATGCGTTACGAGTTCCGCGTCGCCGGCGTCGTCCCGGACGCGCTCGCCGAGACCTTTCCCGAACTCGACCACGTTCCCGTCCCGGAGGAGTGCCTCTTCCTGGGCCCGGTGACCGACGAGGCCCACCTGTACGGGCTGCTGCTGCGGTTCCAGGCGCTGGGCCTGCGGGTGGTCGAAATGCGGCAGCTCCCCGAGTGAGCGCGCCGGGTTCACCCGCTTCGGGTGAGCCCGCCCGGGCGCCCCGGTGCGAGCGTGGACGGTGTCACGTCGGCCACGCGCCGCAGGAGGAGACATGGCGGCACACCCTGACCCGCAGACGGCCCCCCGGGACCTGCACGCCGCACTCGTGGCGGTCCAGGAGGCGTACGACCGCCTGATGGCGGCCCCGCACCCGGACCCGGGGCTGCTGCTCGACCTCCAGCACCGGACCCGCGAACTGGACGCCGCGGCCGCCCGGCACCGCACGGGGGCGCCGCACCGGCGCTCGGAACGCATCCAGTGCCGCTGCGCGGGAGCCACCCGCGGAGCCCGCTGGATCCTTGAGCACTCCGGCTGACACCCGTCGGGGAGGGCACCCGTCCGGCCCGGCATCCACCGGCGAGGCCCCGGGACAACCCGGGCCCCGCCGACGGACAATTCCCTCGCAGGCCGGCCCCGGCCCGACGACCCGCGAGCCGGAGAGCCGTCCAGGATGACGCACGACAAGCCTGCCTGCTGCACCCCCGGCCGAGCCGCCCGGACGCCGCACCCCGCCCCCGCGCCGACGCCCACCGGTGCGTCCACCGCCCCCGACTCCGCGTCCACCCCCGACCCCGCCTCCGCTCCCTCCGTCCGGCTGGCGGGCGGCGGATTCGCCATGGGCAGCACGGACGCCCACGCCTACCCCGAGGACGGCGAGGGCCCGCTGCGCCGGGTCGAGGTCAGCCCCTTCGCCATCGACGCACACTGCGTCAGCAACGCCCGCTTCCGGTCCTTCACCGACGCCACCGGCCACGTCACCGACGCCGAGCGCTACGCGGCGTCGTTCGTGTTCGGCGGCCTGCTCCCCGACGACTTCCCGCCCACCCGTGCCGTCGCGGCCGCGCCGTGGTGGCGCGAGGTCCCCGGCGCCGACTGGCGCCACCCCGAGGGCCCGCACTCCGACCTCACCGGCCGCGACGACCACCCGGTCGTCCACGTCTCCTGGAACGACGCGGCCGCGTACTGCGCCTGGGCCGGACGCCGACTGCCCACCGAAGCACAGTGGGAGTACGCCGCCCGCGCCGGACTGGAACAGCAGCCCTTCCCCTGGGGATCCGAACTGCGACCCGGCGGCCGGCACCGGATGAACGTCTGGAACGGCGCCTTCCCCCGGCACAACACCCGCGAGGACGGCTACCTGGGCACCTGCCCCGTCGACGCCTTCGAGCCCAACGGCTACGGCCTGTCCAACATGACCGGCAACGTCTGGGAGTGGACCGCCGACTGGTTCCACCCCACCTGGCACGCCACCGGGCCCCGCCGGGACCCGACCGGCCCGCCCACCGGCACCGCCCGCGCCCTGCGCGGCGGCTCCTACCTGTGCCACGCCTCCTACTGCCGCCGCTACCGCGTCTCCGCCCGGATGGCCAACACCCCCGACTCCTCCACCGGCAACATCGGCTTCCGCTGCACCACACTCCCCGACGCCTGACCGGCCACCCCACCGAACGGGCGAGGGTAACTGCAGGGGACTCAACTGATCTTGCGTCACATCCCTGACCGGGCACGGGGGGAGGGCTGATCGTCAGGGTGCGAATCCCGCCCGCGAGCGTGTCGCGGCCCCCTAGAGTATGGCGCGTGACCCAGGACAACGCGGACCTCATCGCCGGGCGCTACCAGTTGGTCGAGCGGATCGGGCAGGGCGGCATGGGCCGTGTCTGGCGCGGCACCGACCAGCACCTCTTCGGTCGCGAGGTGGCGGTCAAGGAGATCCTCTTCCCGCCGGGGATGGAGGACGGTGAGCGCGGCACCCTGCTCAGGCGCTTCATGAGCGAGGCCCGTGCGGCGGTCACGTTGAACCACCCGGGCATCATCACCATCCACGACGTGGTCGAGCACCACGGCGCCCCCGTCATCGTGATGGAGTTCGTCCGCGGCCAGTCGCTCGCCGCCGCGATCCGCGAGCAGGGGCGGTTGCCCGTCCGGCGGGTCGCCGAGATCGGTGCCGCGATGCTCGGGGCCCTCGGGGAGGCGCACGCGGCGGGGATCGTCCACCGGGACATCAAGCCGGACAACGTCCTGCTGACCAAGGACCGGGTCGTCCTCACCGACTTCGGCATCGCCCACCTCGCCGATGCCACCACCCGGCTCAGCCACAGCGGCATCGTCATCGGCACCCCGCAGTACATGCCGCCGGAGCAGTTGGAGGGCAAGCGGCCCACTCCGGCCAACGACCTGTGGGCGCTCGGTGCCACGCTGTACCACGCGGTCGAGGGGCGGCCGCCGTTCGACGCCGAGGGGCTGCACGCGCTCGCGATCGCGGTCTTCACCCGGCCGCACCGTCCGCCGATCGCCGCCGGTGCGCTGCGGTCGGTCCTGGAGGCGCTGCTCGTCAAGGACCCGGCGCAGCGGGTGGGTGTGGCGGCGGCCGCCGAGCTGATCGCGGCGGTGCTCAACGGCTCGGCGGGTGGCACGGGCGGCACGGGCGGCGGCGTGTCCGGGCCGTCGCCGGTGCCGCGGCCGCCGACGGAGGTCGCCGCGCCGGCGCCGCCGAGCACACCACCGCCGACCGCTCGGCCGATCACGCCGCCGTTGACGACGCCACCGCCGACCGCGCCGCCGACCGCGCCGCCCCTGCCGTACGAGGCGGCGCCGCCCGGCACACCGCCGTTCGCCCCTCCGTACGCCGGTACGCCGACGCCTCCGTCGGCGCCGTCCCTGCCTTCCACACCGTCCCCGTGGGCCGATCGCGCCGACTCCTACCCGCCGGTGACCTACCGCCCGCCCGACGACCCGGCCGCCACCACGCCGCGGCGGCCGTCCGCCGCCCGGCGGGCCGCCGTGGTGGGCGTGGCGCTGACCACGCTCGCCGTCAGCGGCATCGTGGCCTGGTCCCTGACCCGGGGTGACTCCCCGGACGACCGGAGTGGACCCACGGGACCGGCCGCGCCGCCCGCGTCGACCGGAGCGCCCGCGTCGACCGGAGCGGCCGGAGGCGACGCGGTGCCCGCCACCACCGTGGTGATCGGCCTGGACGCGCCGCTCACCGGCAGCCTGGCGGCGCTCGGCCTCGGCATCAGGAACTCCGCCGACCTGGCGGTGAAGACGGCCAACCGCACCCACCGCGTGCCCGGTGTCACCTTCGAGCTGCAGGCCCTGGACGACCAGGCGCAGCCCGCCGTGGGCCAGCAGAACGCCACCCGGCTGGTCGCGGACGCCAAGGTGCTCGGGGTGGTCGGGCCGCTCAACTCCAGCGTCGCCCAGTCCATGCTGACCGTGTTCGACCAGGCCGGTCTGGCCGGTGTCTCGCCGGCCAACACCAACCCGGTGCTGACCCAGGGGGCCGACTGGGCCAAGGGCGTCAAGTCCCGCCAGCACCCGTCGTACTTCCGCACCGTCACCACGGACGCCACCCAGGGGCCGTTCGCCGCCCGGTACCTCTACACGGACGCCCGGAAGAGCCGGCTGTTCGTCGTCGACGACGGCAAGACCTACGGCAGCGGCCTGGCCGCCGGCTTCACCAAGGAGTTCGGCCGGCTCGGCGGCTCGATCCTGGGGGCGGGCCACGTCAACCCCGACGACCACGACTTCTCGACGGTCGTGGGGACGATCAAGTCCGCCGGGGCCGACGCCGTGTACTTCGGCGGTGAGTACCCGGCCGGGTCGGCGCTGTCCCAGCAGCTCAAGCAGGCGGGGGTGACCGTCCCCCTGATGGGTGGCGACGGCCTCTACGCACCCGAGTTCATCAGCGCCAACAACAAGGCCGAGGGCGACCTGGCCAGCGCCGTCGGCGCGCCTCCGGAGGAGCTGGCCAGCGCCAGGACCTTCCTGTCGGACTACCGGGCGGCCGCGTACCCGGAGGCGGCCGGCGCGAACGGGGGCTACGCGTACGACGCGACCTGGGCCGTCATCGAGGCGGTCCGGTCGGTGGTGGAGGCGAACGGCGGGACGCTTCCCTCCGGCGCCCGCGCCAAGGTCCTGCAGGCGGTGGCCCGGGTGGCCTTCGACGGCGTCACCGGGCGGGTCGCCTTCGACGAGTACGGGGACACCACCAACCGGCAGCTCACCGTGTACTCCGTGAAGGGCGGCTCCTGGAGCACCGCCAAGACCGGCCTCTACACCCCCTGACGCGAGCCGCTGGGAACCGCAGCCCGGACGCGGGGGCGGTTCAGGCGTCGGTGGGGAGCGCGCGGGCGGGGGTGCGGGGCGGCGCGGTCCGCGGCTGGGCGGGGAGCGGCAGGTCGAGGGCCCCGGTGGCGTCGGCGGGGAGGGCGAGGGCGGCGGCGACCTCGGCGGGCAGCTCGCGCAGGCCGAGCAGACCGGAGGAGAGCCGGGCGGTGGCGCGGTGCCAGTCGCCGACCCGCTGCAGCAGCGCGTGACCGCTGCCCGTCACGGTGTAGCCGCAGACCCGTGCGCCGGCGGCCCGGCCGCGGGCGGCGAACAGGCGGGTCTCGGCCGGCGCGGTGATCCTGTCGCGGTCGCCGTGCAGCATCAGCACGTCACGGTCGGCCAGCTGCTCGCACGGGTCCTCCGGCGGGCACCAGGGTGCGAGGGCGATCACGCCGGTCACGTTCGGGTGGCCCGCCGCGCGCAGCGCGGCCCGGCCGCCCATCGAGTGGCCGACCAGCACCGTCGGGATGTGGCCCAGCTCCTCGGCGAGGTCGCCCAGGGCGGCGCGGGCGTCCCGGGCGGCATCGGCCCGCTCGCCGTTCCAGCCCCGGTGGCGGTAGCGGACGGTGCCGATCGCCACGCCGGCCCCGGCGGTCTCCCGGCGCAGCGCGCGGACGAAGCCGGCCATCCGCAGGCCGGGCAGGTTGATCGGGCCGGGCCGGGAGAGGCTGTGCTCCTCGCCGCCGTGCAGTACCAGGACGGCCGCCGAGGGCCGGTCCGGCAGCTCGCGCCAGACCAGTGCCCGGTGGCCCGCCGTCGAGTTGCCCGTACCGTCCGCGCTCACCTGAACCGTCCCGCCGCCGTCCGCCCTGTGGACCGCCACTGTACGCGCCGGCCCGTCCGTGCAGGTTCACCCGGGTGGATCAGCGTCGGCCCGGCCGGTGCGGGCCCGGGCCGGGGTTCGGCCGGGGTCCGGTCAGGCGGCGAGCAGGTCCTGTTCGCGGACCAGCCAGCAGATCGCCGTCAGCCGGAACACCGCGAAGTCGTACCCCGCCGGCTCCCGCCAGCCGATCTCGGCGAGCGCGGCGAGGAAGCCGACGGCGTAGTCCGAGAGCTCCGCGCGCTCCACCGGCAGCGGCAGCAGGTCGGGCCCCTGCGCGTACAGCAGCTCGCGCACCTCGGCGGCGTGCTGGTCGACCGCGGCGACCAGGCCGGGTTCGAAGGCGGACTCGGCCAGCCGGGGGGCGAAGGCGGCGGCGATCCCCGGCAGCGGACAGCCGGCCGGCTCGTGGGGGGAGCCCCGGTGGGACTCGTCGGGCGTGGCGAACATCCGTCCACGGTAGGGGAGCGGCGCCGCGGGCACGGCAGGCCGTTGCGGTTCCGTGTTGAGACCTTGGCCACCCCCGGCCGTCCGGGCGGCCGCCGTCCGAGGTCCGGCGGGATCCGTGAAACCACGGGGATCATGGGGTGGTCCGGACCAGAATGGGCCGCATGGATCTTCGCATCTTCACCGAGCCGCAGCAGGGCGCCGACTACGAGACGCTGCTGCGGGTGGCGCGGGCCGCCGAGGAGCTCGGCACCTTCAGCGCCTTCTTCCGATCCGACCACTACCTGCGGATGGGCTTCGCCCCGGGCACCGACCCGGCCGCCGCCATCCGGGCCGGCCTGCCCGGGCCGACGGACGCCTGGATCACCCTGGCCGGCCTGGCCCGGGACACCAGCACCATCCGCCTCGGCACCCTGATGACCGCCGCGACCTTCCGGCTCCCCGGCGTCCTGGCCGTCCAGGTCGCCCAGGTCGACGCGATGAGCGGCGGCCGGGTCGAGTTCGGCCTCGGCGCCGGCTGGTTCGAGGACGAGCACACCGCCTACGGCATCCCCTTCCCGAAGGAGAGGTTCGGGCGGCTGGAGGAGCAGCTGGCCATCGTCACCGGGTTGTGGAACACCAAGCTCGGCGACACCTTCGACTTCGCCGGCCGCTACTACACGCTGACCGACTCGCCCGCGCTGCCCAAGCCCGTCCAGGACCGGATCCCCGTCCTGATCGGCGGCAAGGGCCCGACCCGCACCCCGGCGCTAGCCGCCCGCTTCGCGGACGAGTTCAACCTGCCCTTCGTCTCCGTCGAGGACAGCGCCGCCCAGTTCGGCCGGGTCCGCGCGGCCGTCGAGCGGGCCGGGCGGCAGGCCGACGAACTGGTGTACTCCAACGCGCTGGTCGCCTGCGTCGGCCGCGACGACGCCGAGGTGGCCCGCCGGGCCGCCGCGATCGGCAGGAACGTGGACGAGCTCAGGGCCAACGGCCTGGCCGGCACCCCCGACGAGGTGGTGGAGGCCATCGGGCGCTACGCCGCGATCGGCACCCGGCGGGTCTATCTGCAGATCCTCGACCTGCACGACCTGGACCACCTGGAGCTGATCGCCTCCCGGGTCGCCCCGCAGCTGGGCTGACGCCGCGCCGACCTGCCCCGCCGCCGACTGCGCCGTCCTGCCGACCGCGCAGCCCCGCCGACCGCGCCGCCTCCGCCCCCGCCGAGGGGAAGGGGACGGCGCGGTCCTGTGAGCGGACGGTGAAGGGGCTCGGCCGCACCGGGGCTGACCACTAGTCTTTACTCTCTCTTGAAGGGGAAGACTCCTTCGGGAGGCGGAAGCCGGGGAGTCAGGGGGAGTGCCGGTGGTGGAGACGAGGTCGTCCGGGGCGGAACGGTCGGGAGTGGAACGGGCCGGGGCCGAGCAGCCGGGCGTCGAGCGGCCCGGGGCGCCGGGGCGGGTGCCCGTGCCCAGATCCGGGTGCCGGGGCGCGCTCGGGCCGGCCGAGCCGGTGCTGCGCCCCCGCGGCCTGCACGACGTTCGGCACGGGCGCGGGCCGGCCGCCCTGCACTACTCCGCCGACGACCTGCTGGTCGTCTCCGGTCTGCCCGGCAGTGGCAAGAGCACCCTGATGCGCCGGTGCATCCGCGCCCGGCTGGTCGACTCCCAGCAGGTGCGGGAGGAGTTCGCCGCCCGGCTGCCCGGGTGGCTGCCGTACTTCGTCTACCGCCCGCTGGTCCGGGTCGCGCACTACCACCGGCTGCGCCGTGCGGTGCTGGCCGGCGGCCCGCTCGCGGTGCACGACTGCGCGGCGCTGCCCTGGGTGCGGCTCTGGCTGACCAGGGCGGCCGGGCGGCAGGGGCGGCGGGTGCACCTCGTCCTGCTGGAGGCGAGCGCCGCGGAGGCCCGCGAGGGCCAGCACACCCGGGGACAGGCGGTCTCCGCGTACGCGTTCGCCCGGCACCGGGAGGCGGCCGGGCGGCTGCGCCGACGGCTGGCGGGCACGGGGACGCCACCGGCCGGGTGTGCGTCGGCCGTGGTACTCGACCGGGCCGCTGCGCGTGCCCTACGGGAGATCGTCTTCGTCGCGTCGTAGTCTCGGCGGGTCGGTGCGGGGCTGCCTGGACGGACGGAGTGTCAACTTTCGGACAGCCCGGGAGCGCCCCGGTGATGTGGTGGCACGGTAAATGCTCCACCTGTGGCCGGTGCCGACCATACGTGCTTCCAGGTTATGTCCGATTTGTCGTCAGAATTTTCAGGCCGGAACAGATCTGACGCGTACACGCAGCCCTGCGTACCCTCGGCTCGGCGGCTGCTTGCGGTCGCCGCCCCCACAACTCCCCTTCAGGAGCGCAGATGCGTCGTTCTGCCCGCGTCCCCTCGCGTGTCCCCAGCAGATTCCTCAGCGCCGCCGCCCTCGTCGCAGCCCTCGGGCTCAGCCAGTTCGCCGCCCCCTCGGCGTTCTCCTCCTCCACCACCAACGCCCAGGCCCCGGCCGCCACCCAGTGCGTCGGCGGGGAGGGCCAGGACGCCGCGGCCCGCAAGCCCGCCGGAAGCCCGGGCGGCCAGGAGCCCAACGCCGTCACCGAGGCCCAGGCCAAGGCCATGGAGGCGGACCTCGCGGTCAAGGTCGCCCAGCTCGGCCAGTCGTCCAAGGGCAGCGCGCTGGTCGCCCCCGGCACGCTGGCCGCCGCCACGACCATCCCGGTCTACGTCCACGTCGTCCACGCCGGCGCGACCGGCAAGCTCAGCGCCACGACCATCAGCAAGCAGATCGCCGTCCTCAACGCCGCGTACAGCGGCCAGGGCGCGGGCAACACCGCGAGCCAGTTCCAGTTCCAGCTGGTCGGCACCGACTACACCGACAACTCGTCCTGGTACAACGGCATCACCCCCGGCTCCTCGGCCGAGCGGTCGATGAAGAGCTCGCTGCGCAAGGGCGGCGCCAACGCCCTCAACCTCTACACCGCCAAGCTCGGCCAGTCGCTGCTCGGCTGGGCGACCTTCCCGAGCTCCTACCGGTCGAACCCGAGCGACGACGGCGTGGTCATCCTCGACACGTCCTTCCCGGGAGGCTCGGCCACCAACTACAACGAGGGCGACACCGTCACCCACGAGGTCGGCCACTGGCTGGGGCTCTACCACACCTTCCAGGGCGGCTGCGGCGGCCAGGGGGACTACGTCTCCGACACGCCCGCCGAGCAGAGCGCCGCCTACCAGTGCCCCACCGGCCGCGACACCTGCAGCGCCACCGGCATCGACCCGATCCACAACTTCATGGACTACACCTACGACTCCTGCATGACGCAGTTCACCCCCGGCCAGGTGGCCCGGATGGCCAACTCCTGGGCCGCCTACCGGGCCTGACGGTCCCGGCCGCACCGAAGCCCTGACGGGTGCGCGGGCGATCGGGCCCGCGCACCCGTCAGAACCAGTGGTACCCGGGCCGTGGCGGCCGGCGGCGGAAGGCCCCCGAGCGCCACGGCACACGGTTCGCAAGCCCAGCAGGCCCTCCAGCGCGGCATTTACCGGTCGTATGTCCGTTTTGATCTACCTTTGGGGTGTCAGGACGGAACTCGGTGTGCACCCGGCGAGCACCCGGTGTGCAAGGGCAAGGAGCAGCGGCATGGGCAACAGCGCTAACCCCCGGATCGTCGTCGGCGTCGACGGATCACCGGCCTCGGCGCAGGCGCTGCGCTGGGCGGTCGACTACGCGCGGCTGACCGGCGGCACGGTCCACGCGATCGCCGCCTGGGAGTACCCGGCCTTCTACGGCTGGGCCGGGCTGACCGTGCCCCCGGCCGAGGGCTTCAACCCGGAGGAACTGGCCGGCCGGACGCTCTCCGACACCGTGCGGGGCGTGGTCGGGGACGACCCGGGCGTCAAGATCACCGAGGCCGTGCTGCCCGGCAACGCCGCGAGGGCCCTGCTGGACGCCGCCCAGGGCGCCTCCCTGGTCGTGGTCGGCAGCCGGGGCCTCGGCGGGTTCTCCGGCGCGCTGCTCGGCTCCGTCAGCCGGCACCTCACCGAGCACGCCCCCTGCCCGGTCGTCGTCGTCCGGGACACGCAGGAGCCGGCCGACGGGTGACCGGCGGCGGGGCCGGAGCGCGGTGCCCCGGAGCGCGACGCCCCGGAGCGCGGGGCCCGGAATGCGGGGCCCTGGCCTTTCGGGGGCCCGGGCCGCGGCCCAAGGTCTGCGCCGGACCGCCGAGCGGGGGCAGGATGGAGACATGCCCGAAGGCGACTCCGTCCACCGCGTGGCGGCCCGACTGCACGAGGCCCTCGCCGGCCGACTGCTGACCACCGCCGACCTGCGGGTGCCCGCCCACGCCACCGCCCACCTCGCCGGACGGCGGGTCCTGGAGGTCGCCCCGCGCGGCAAGCACCTGCTGACCCGCCTCGAAGGCGGCCTCACCCTCCACACCCATCTGCGGATGGACGGCCGCTGGGAGGTCTACCGCCCCGGCGAACGCTGGGCCGGCGGGCCCGCCTGGCAGATCCGGGCCGTCCTCGGCACCGAGCGGAGCACCGCCGTCGGCTACCGGCTGCCGGTCGTGGAACTGCTGCGCACCGCCGACGAGCAGCGCGTCGTCGGCCACCTCGGGCCCGACCTGCTCGGGCCCGACTGGGATCCGGCCGAGGCACTGCACCGCCTGCTCGCCCACCCCGGCCGCCCGCTCGCCGAGGCCCTGCTCGACCAGCGCAACCTGGCCGGGATCGGCAACATCTACGCGAACGAGCTGTGCTTCCTCGCGGGCCTCACCCCGTGGACCCCGGTCGGTGAACTGCCGCGCCCGGAGCGGCTGGTGGACCGCGCCCGGCAGCTGCTCGACGCCAACCGGCTGCGCCCGGGGCACGTCACCACCGGCGACACCCGGCCCGGGCACCGGCACTGGGTGTACGGGCGCGCGGGCCGGCCCTGCCAGCGGTGCGGGACCTCGGTGCTGACGGCGGGCCACGGCGCGCCGCCGCAGGACCGGGTGGCGTACTGGTGCCCGTCCTGCCAGCGCGGCCCGGCGCCCGAGGCGCGGCCGGTCAGCGGCGCTCGACCAGGGCCGGGTGGCGCGGGTCGTCCACCCGGACGGTGAGGTCGGCCGCCTCGGCGGGGGCGGTCTCGGCCTCGTAGCGGGCGAAGGCGGGCAGCGTCCACTGCTCCTCGGGCGGGGTGCGGCGGGCCAGCGCGCCGGGGGTGAGGGCCAGGTGGACGGTCAGCTCCAGCGGCAGCCACCGGCCGAGCAGCAGTGCGCCGTCCAGCAGCAGCACACCGCCGGGCGGCAGCACCGCGTGCGGCACCCGGGTCGAGCGGTCCGTCGCCGGATCGCGCAGCGAGGGCAGGACGCTGCCGCTGCCGCCCGGCTCCAGCGGGTCGAGCACCTCGCGCAGCAGGGCGTTGTCGTCCAGCCAGAGGTCGTGGAAGGCGTCCGCGTCCTGCCGGCCGTACTCCAGCCGGACCGAGGCGGGCCGCAGGAAGTCCCGCGCCGAGACCCGCAGGGCCGGTCGGCCGCGCAGCCGCAGCGGCTCGACCAGGGCGTCGGCGAGCAGTTCGGGCCGGGTGGCGGCGGCGCCGTCCACGGCGACCCGCAGCCACCGCTGCCCGGAGCCGGGCAGGGCGGTGATGCGTTCGGCGAGGAGTTCGGTCAGCCGTTCGGGCGAGATCGGGCGTACCTGCATCGGCCCATCCTGCCTCAGGCCGGGGCCGCCGGATCCGCCGGGCGCCCGCGCTGCGCGGCCAGCCGTCACCGGTGGGCGGTCAGCCGAGCGGGAGGGCGTGCAGGATGTCGTCGTGGCCCGCGTAGAGGCGCGCGGGGTCGGCGGAGAGCGACCAGACGTCGACACCGGGGCCGGAGTCGCGGAAGGTCCAGAGCTCGGCGCCACTGCCGGCGTCGAGGGCGCAGATCCCCGCGGCGGCCGGGCCGGGGACGTACAGGGCCGGCCCGGCCAGCAGCGGGCGGCTGCGGCGGTCCAGCCGGAACGGGACCCGGTGGGACCAGATCCGGGCGCCGGTCGCCGCGTCGTGCGCGGTGATCAGGCCGTTGTCGCGCGGCACGTAGACCCGGGCGCCGTCGCTCACCGGCGGCAGGCAGCGCCACTCCTCGGACGGGCCGGGCAGGACCGACCAGCGCGCGGCGCCGTCGGCCAGGCGCAGCGCCCGCACGCCGAACTGCCCGTCGGGAACGTAGACGTGCTCCTTGTCGGTGGCCGCCCAGCGCAGGTTCTCGTCGGCCGGGACCACCCACACGCGGCGGCCGTCGGCCGCGTCCAGCAGGACCAGCCGGGTCGATCCGCTCTCCGTGGCCCGGGCCGGGAGGCGGTCGGTGGAGGTGGCGAGCGGAACGTCCACGTCCTCGGCCGGACGGGACCAGCGCAGGGTCCGGTCCTCGATCCGCAGGGCGAACAGGGTGGCGGGAATCCGGTCGCCGGTGCTCGGCGCGGCCCAGCTGCGCCCGTACAGGGTGCTGCCGTCGCAGCCGAACAGGTCGACGGTGCCCTCCAGCAGCTCGGGCAGCGGCAGGCTCCAGTCGGCGGCGGAGTCGGTCAGATGACGGCTGTCGATGTGGCCGCGCGAGGAGGTGAACACCCGGTTGGCGCCGACCACCACCCGGGCGGCCGGCAGTTCGAGGTCGCTCGGCCAGTCCTTGCCGGGCGCCGGGAACGCCAGCGTGCGCAGCCGGGTGCCGGCGGCCGGATCGAGCACCTGCAGCCCGCCGCGGGAGAGGAAGACCGGCAGACCGGGCCGGTCGGTCAGCCGCTCGGGCGTCATCGCCTCGGGCCCCCGGTACGTCCAGAGCGGCTCCGGCCCGGCGAGCCGGGTCGGGGCCGGCTTGGGCGGTTGCGGCGCCGACCCGCCCCCGGCGGACCGGGTGAACGCCCAGACGGCGCCGCCCGCGGCCAGCACCCCGGCCCCGGTCAGCAGCCGCCGCCGGCTCAGCCACGGCCCGTCGGGCTCGCCGCCCCCGGAGACGACATCGCCGGCCTCGGCACCGCCGCCACCCTCCTCACCGTCCCACTGCCACCCGGCGGCGCCCGACTCCTCGGACGCCTGCTCTGCGGAACGCTCGGACGGTGCCGACTGCATGCTCGATCCCACTTCCCCCGGTGGCAGCCGGTGTGCTGCGCTGTCCGACGGAGGATATCCGAGCAGCTGGAACGGCTTGTCGGCCGCTGACAGTAGGCTTTGGCCCGGAGAGCACGTCCCGCCGAGCAGGCCCAGGGGAGGTACGCCGTGGCAGCAGAGATGATCGCGCCCGCGTGGATGCACCGGCAGATCACCAGCGAGCAGTACGACTCCTGGTCGGAGGAGCAGTGCGCGGGCATCGAGATCGTCGACGGGATGGTGGCCGTGAGCCCCAGCGCCTCCAAGCGGCACAACCGCCTGGCACGGCTCCTCGCGAACGCCCTGGACCGGGCCGGTGGCACGGAGTGGAACGCGGACACGGACTTCGACGTCCGGCTCCAGGACGTACCGCTCAACAACCGCCGTCCGGACGTGGTCGTCTACCGGGCTGACACCATCGACACCTCGCCGACGAGGCCGGAGCACGTGCTGCTGGTGGTCGAGGTGGTCTCGCCCGGCTCGGAGACCACGGACCGGGTCGTCAAGGTGGACCAGTACGCCAACGCCGGCATCCCGTTCTACTGGCGGGTCGAGCAGGCGGCCACGGGTGTCCCGATCGTCCACACCCACGTCCTCGATCCGGCGGGCCGGGCCTACCGCGACGGCGGGGTGTTCGGCGGCGTGCTCAAGGCGTCGGTGCCGTTCCCGGTGGAGATCGACCTCGGCACGCTCTGAAGCCGGGCTCGTCAGCCGCCGGGCCCGTGGTCGGCGAGGTCGGCGAGGACGTCGGCGTGGCAGGGGAGCGGGGCGCACCAGCAGCCGAGGCGGCGGCCGCGCAGGGCCGGGACGAGGGCCAGCAGCTCCGGACGGGCGAGCAGGTGAGCACGGTAGCGGACGAGCATCTGCGCGCGGGTGAGGTCGGGGCCCGGGCGGAAGGGGCAGTGCAGCGGGGAGCCGGCCAGCTGCCAGCCGCCGCGGTGCATCGGGCGGCCGACGTAGACGACGTCCGCGAAGCCGGGGTCGTCGCGATGACCCTTGAGATTGACCACGGTGGTGGGCTGCACGGTGTCCATGGTGGCGCAACCCGGGGGGACTCGCCTTGACAGTCCCTTGACCCGGGCGTAGCAAGAGAGGATGCGCCAGGGTGTGCCGGCGGACCGGTACGGTCCGCACCTGACCGGCGGGGCCCGGGCGGCGCGACCCGACGCGAACCGCCCCCGGGGGCACGATGCCGCCGCGAGGGCGGCGCACGAGCGGGACGCGCTGCTCGCGACCGCCGTCCGGAAGTCGCTCGCCGTCACCGATGCGTACGGCGGGATGATCTACCTGCGGTCGCGCGACCGGAAGTCGCTGGTGCTCTGCACCATCGCGGGCGTGCCGCTGTCGATCATCAGCGCGTTCCGGCGGGTCGCCGCGGCCGGACCGCTGCCCGCGGCGGTGAGCTACCGCAGCGGGCGGACGATCACCCTGGCGGACACCGAGGACACCATGCGGCGCTTCCCGCAGCTCGCCGTCGGCATGCCGTACGACTTCGCCTCGGCCTGTGTGCCGGTCAAGGCGGGCGAGGAGACCTACGGGGTGATCAGCGTGCTCTGGGCGGCCTCCGACGAAGGCGTACCGGAGGGCGCGCGGCGCCACCTGCGGACGGTGGCCAACCGGCTCGCGGCGGGGCTGGCGGGCCTGGAGGAGGGCGGCCACCTGGTCGAGCCGAACGGCGACACGGCCGTGGTGGAGCTGACCCCGCCGACCGAGCCCACCACCCGGGTCGGACTGTTCGACTGGAACGTCGCCACCGGGGCGCTCTCCGCCGACGACCAGTTCTGCGAGATCTTCGGCCTCGACCCGGCCGAGTTCGACGGGCGGGCGGCCACCCTGACCACCCGGATCAGCCCCGGCGACCTGCCCGAGTTCCGGGCCGCCTCCCGCGCCGCCCTCAACGAGGGCCGGATGCTGGCCACCCGGGTCCGGGTGCTCGACCAGCAGGGGCACCCGTACCCCGTCGAGCTGTGGGGCAGGGTCCCCGAGGGCGGCGGACCGGACGGGCGCACCCACCTGGTCGGCGCCGTCCTCGACACCCGGACCGGCACCGCCGCCGCGGCCGCCGTCGAACGGCTGCGCGACGGGGTCTTCTCGCTCGACCCGGACGGCCGGATCACCTACGCCAACCGCAGCGTCGAGCTGCTGCTGCGCGCCCGCCGCGAGGACCTGATCGGCCACCACCCCTGGGACGTGCTGCCCTGGCTCTCCGACCCGGTCTACGAGAACCGCTACCGCGCCGCGATGCTCTCCCAGCAGCCCACCGCCTTCCTCGCCGCCCGCCCGCCGGACGGCTGGCTCGCGTTCTCGCTCTACCCCGACGCGCACGGCGTCACCGGCCGGGTCGTCGCCGCCGAACCGCCCGCCGGCGCGGTCGAGGCACCGGCCGAACCCCCGCCCGGCGCCCGGACCAGCGTCGGCGCGATGTACCACCTGCTGCAGCTCGCCAGCGCGCTCAGCGAGGCCGTCACCGTCCGGGAGGTCTGCCGGGCCGTCGCCGACCAGATCCTGCCGGCCTTCGGCGGCCAGGAGCTCGCCATCTACGCCGTCCGCGACAAGCGCCTCCACCTGGTCTCCCAGACCGGCTACCCCGACGGCTTCCTCGACCGCTTCGAGGGCACCCCGATCGGCGCCCGCGTCCCCGGCGCCGAGGCGCTCAGCACCGGCACGCCGATCTTCTTCGAGTCCGTCCACCAGCTCGCCGCCGCCTACCCCGGCATCGCCCTGGACGAGATGCGCGCCTGGGCTTTCCTGCCGCTGATCGCCTCCGGCCACCCCGTCGGCAGCTGCATCATCGGCTTCGACGAGGCCCACCCGTTCACCCACGAGGACCGCGGCCTGCTCACCGCCCTCGGCGGTTTCATCGCCCAGGCGCTGGAGCGCGCCCGGCTCTACGACGCCGAGTTCGCACTCGCCCGCGGCCTCCAGCAGGCCCTGCTGCCGCACCGGCTGCCGCACCTGGACGGCATCCGGATCGCCGCCCGCTACCTGCCCGGCACCCAGGGCATGGAGATCGGCGGCGACTGGTACGACGCCATCATCACCGGCCGCCACCTCACCCTGGTGATCGGCGACGTCGAGGGCCACAGCGTCGGCGCCGCCGCCACCATGGGCCAGCTGCGCAGCGCGGTGCGCGCCTTCGCCGCCAGCGGGAACCGGCCGGACGAGGTGCTCGCCCGCACCAACCAGCTGCTGCTCGACCTCGACCCGGGGCTGCTCGCCTCCTGCTGCCTGGTGCGGCTCACCCCCGCCGACGGCACCGCCAGGATCGCCCGGGCCGGGCACCTCCCGCCGGTGCTGCGCCACCCCGACGGACGCACCGAGGCGCTGTACGTGGCCGGCGGCCCGCTGCTCGGCGTCGACCAGCGGGCCGACTACCCGGTCAGCGAGCTGCAGCTGGCCGAGGGCTCGGTGCTCGCCCTCTACACGGACGGGCTGGTCGAGGACCCGGCCGTGGACATCGACCTGGGCGTCGACCGGCTGTGCGCCGCGCTCGCGCACGGCATCGGGGCGGGCGACCCTGCCGACGAGGCGCTGGACCGGCTCGCCGAACGGCTGCTGCGCGAGGTCGGCTCCACCCACCGGGTGGACGACGTGGCGCTGCTGCTCACCGCCTTCGGGTGAGGGCGCGCGGGCCGTCCGGGTGTCTGCCTGCCCCGGTGCTCCGGCGCTCTGCCTGTCTGCCTGTCCGCCTGTATGCCGCTCGCCCCGGCGGCGCGTCTGCTGGTCGGCCGGCGCGACTTTCGTCGGGGCCGGTCGCGACGAAGGGTGGCGGCGGGCGGACCTGCCGCGCCGTTACCCTCGCCCGGTGGATGCGATAGCGAGGGCCTGGTCGAGGGCGGTACGGACGGCGTTCCCCGGGCCCTGGCGGCCGTGGTGGACGACCGTGCGCGAGGTCGGCGGCGCGCTGCTGCTGGGCGGGCTCGCGCTAGTGCTGGAGAGCGCCGACAGCTCCGGCCTGTGCCCCTTCATCGGCCCCGTGGTCGCCGCGCTCTTCCTGCTCCGGCGGGGTCTGCCCGCGACGGTGCTGGTGCTCGCCGCCGCCCTCGGCGGCTGGGCCGCCGGGCCGCTGCCGCTGCTGGTCTTCGCGGGCTGGTCGGTCGGGGCCCGGGTGACCAGGGTCGGCGTCCTGCTCGGCTCACTGACCGGCGGGTTCGTGCTGATGACGGCCACCGGGGTGCTCAGGGAGATCGGCTCGGCACCGATGAAGCTCCTGTTCGGGCTCTCGCTGGGCGGGTTCCTGGTCGTCGCCGTGCTGCCCGCGCTCTGGGGCCGCTACCGGGCCCAGCGCCGGGCCCTGCTGGACGCGATGCGCGAGCGCAACGAGCAGCTGCTGCGCGAGCGTGCGATGGTCGCGCACCAGGCGCGGCTGCGTGAGCGGCACCGGATCGCCCAGGACATGCACGACAGCCTGGGTCACCAGCTCGCCCTGATCTCCGTCCACTCCGGTGCCCTGGAGGTCGACCGGACCCTGGGCGACCGGCAGCGGGAGGCCGTCGGGGTGCTGCGGCTGGCCGCCGTCAGCGCGATGCGCGAGCTGCGCGAGGTGGTCGGGGTGCTGCACGACGAGTCGAGCGCCCCGGCGGCCGCGCCGGGCGGGCCGGGCTCCGGTCCGGCCGCGGGCGGCGCCCGGACGGGCGGCGTGGCGGAGATCGAGAAGCTGGTGGAGTCCTCGCGGGCGGCCGGCACCGAGGTCTCCTTCGGACTGGAGGGCGAGCGCCGCCCGCTGGCCGCCGCCGTCGGCCACGCCGCGTACCGGATCGTCCAGGAGGCGCTCACCAACGCGCACAAGCACGCCCCCGGCGCGCCGATCGGCGTCGCGCTGCGCTACGAGCCGGACGCGCTGGTGGTGGAGGTCGCCAATCCGCGGGCGCCCGAGCCGGTCGGCGCCGGGGCCGGCGGCCTGGTGGCGGTCAGCGGCGGGCAGGGGCTGACCGGGCTGCGCGAGCGGGCCCGGCTGGTCGGCGGCATGGTGCACGCCGGGCCGACTCCCGAGGCGGGGTTCCGGATCGCCGCGGTGCTGCCCTTCGAGGGCTCGGCGGACGGGACCTCCGGCGGCGACGGGGGCGCGGGCGCGGAGCCCTGGGAGCTGGACGTCCTGCTGCCGACCGGCGGCCTGGACACCGGGAAGCGCCGCCGCAGCCCGGCGATGGGCTGCGCGATCGGCGTGCTGGTGGTGCTGCTCACCATGCTCGGGCTGCTGGTGTGGGGCGTGGTGTCGTTCCTCCGGGCCGCCGACGAGGCGACCGTGCAGAAGTCGGTGTCCGAGTCCGTCCGGGAGGGCGATCCCGAGGACGAGGTGGAGCGCCGGCTCCCGGCCGGCAACGGCTTCTTCACCAGGGACTACGAGCACAGCGGCCCCACGCCGCCGCCGGACGCCAGGTGCCGGGTGTTCCTGGCCGGCGACTCGACGGACCGCTGGGGCCGGGACGAGGTGATCCGGTTCTGCTTCAAGGACGGTGTGCTGGTCGAGAAGAAGCAGTTCCTGGCGGAGTCCTGAGCGGCGGGGATGTGAGGATGGTGCCAGCAGGGCCGCCAGCAGCACCGTTCGAGGGGTGACCAGTAGTGATCCGAGTCCTCGTCGCCGACGACGAGCCGCTCATCCGGGCCGGGATCAGGATGATCCTGTCCTCCGCCGACGACATCGACGTGGTCGCCGAGGCCGCCGACGGACGGGAGGCCCTGGAGCTGGCCCGGTCCCACCGGGTGGACGTGGTGTTGCTGGACATCCAGATGCCGGTCATGGACGGGCTGACCGCGCTCGGTGAACTGCCCCGGGTCGCGCCCGGCGCACGGGCGCTGATCCTCACCACCTTCGGGGAGCGGGACAACGTGCTGCGCGCCGTCACCGAGGGCGGTGCCGGGTTCCTGCTGAAGGACACCGCGCCCAACGAGCTGATCCAGGCCGTGCGCGCGGCCGCCACCGGGCACGCCTTCCTGTCGCCCGCCGCCACCCGGCACATCGTGGACAGTCTGGCGGGCGCCCGGGCCGACCCGGCCGCCGCCCGGGGTGCGGCGGCCCGGCGGCGGCTGGAGGTGCTGACCGGGCGTGAGCTGGAGGTGCTGGCGCTGCTCGGGGAGGGGCTGTCGAACGCGGATGCGGGGACCCGGATCCATATGAGCGAGGCGACGGTGAAGACGTACGTGAGCCGGATCCTGGCCAAGCTGGGGTGCGACAACCGGGTGCAGGCGGCTCTGCTGGCCCGGGACGCGGGGCTGGACGCGGGGGCCTGAGGGGGGGGCTTCGGGGGCGGGCGGGGCGGGGCGTGGCGCCGGGGCCGGACCGGGTGCGGTGCCGGGGTCAGCGGGTGGTCGTCCGCAGAGCGAGGCGGGTGCTGGACACGGCGACGCCCGCCTCGTGTTTGAGCCGGCGCAGCAGCTGGTCGAGTGCGGCGGCGTCGGCGGCGCGGGCGCGCAGCAGGTAGTCGTACTCGCCGGTGACGTGGGAGGCCTCGGTGACGCCGGGCAGCCGCAGGGCCAGCGCCTCGAAGGCGTCGCTGTCCGTCTCCGGGCGCAGCCGGACGTCGATGAACACCGTCAGGCCGGGGCGGCTCGCGTCGGCGGCCGGGTCGACCAGGGCGGTGAAGCCCCGGATCACCCCGGTGCGGACCAGCCGCCGGACCCGGTCGGCGGCGGCGTTGGCGCTCAGGCCCACCCGGGCCCCGAGATCGCGGTAGGAGATCCGCGCATCCGCCCGGAGTTCGCCGAGGATCTCTCTGTCGAGGTCGTCCATGCCGCGATTATCGCGGTCGGGGCCGGAAAACGGCCGGTGGTTTTCGCGCCGGTCGGCCACGGTGACGGGCATGGAATCTCTGGTCGGGGCGACGGCGTCGGGTGTGTTGGCGGGGTTGGGCGTGGCCGTGCCGCTGGGTGCGGTCGGGGTGCTGCTGCTGGAGGAGGGGCGGCGGGGGTGGCGGTCGGCGGCGAGCGCGGCGTCCGCCGTGGCCCTGGTCGACATGGTGTACGCGGGGCTGGCGACGGCGTTCGGGGCGCGGTTGGCGCAGGCACTGGCGGGGTGGGAGGTGTGGGCGCGGGCGGGTTCGGCGGTGGTGCTGGGCGTGGTGGCGGTCCGGGGGCTGCTGGGGCTGCGGCGGCCGGTGGCGTTCGCGGGCGGCGGGGGCGGTGCGGGGGCCGTAGGGGTCGGCGGGGCTGTGGGGGAGGGCGGGGTCACCGGGGCTGCGGGGGAGGGTGGGGCCGGCACGGCTGCGAGGGAGGGCGGGGTCGCCGGGAGCTTTCTGCGGTTCGCCGGGTTGACCCTGGTGAACCCGGCGACGGTGCTGTACTTCGCGGCCCTGGTCACGGGCGGTGGCGGGCCGGCCGGCTGGGCGGGCGGCGCGGCGTTCGTCCTCGGTGTACTGGTGGCCTCGCTGACGTGGCAGCAACTGTTGGCGGCGGTGGGGGTGTCGGTGGGCGCACGGCTCTCGCCCAGGGCGCGCAGGCTGACGTATTGCGCCGGATACGGACTGATCGTGTACTACGCCGTGCGGATGGCGTGGCCACGGTGAGTGACGACTGTGGCGGGCGCCACGCGGCCGCCGCGCGGAACCGGGAACTCCGCCGACTCCGGTGACGCTGGGTGGAGTTCGTGTTGCCCTGGGTGGATGGTGTGGGTGGCTTCACAGGCGGATAGATGTGAGCGCAAGCACGAATAAGTGCTCTTTGATCATGGAAATGCTGTCAAAAGTGGTCATTCTGGACAGGTTTTCTTGATCGATACCGCCGGTAACAGTCAACTGACCAGCGGCGTCCAAGAATTGCTTGAAGCCGCCGGTGAGGGCCCGTAGCTTCATTGGCGGTGCAACGAGCACCACCCGGGTTCACCCCCGACGCACAGCCCGCCGACTGACCCCCGGCGCGAGGGCCGTGCCCGCCGACGCGACCGGCTCGAACAGGCCGTTGGCGAGCGAGGGTGACCGGGGCGGCACGGCACGTCCGACACGTGCTCGGCCGCCCGTCGAGTGAGGTGAGCGCGAAGACCCTTCGAGGGTCTGGTTCCGCATGCCCGCCCGGGGCTTGTCGAGAGGACTTTCATGACTTTCCGTAACGAGACCGCCGCTGCCACCACCTCCACCGCCACCAAGCGCAACCGCGTCAGGATGGCTGTGGTGGCGGGCGCCGCTGTCGCGGCCCTGCCGGTGGCCGGCCTCGTCACGGCCACCTCGGCCTCCGCCGCGTCCACCTCCACCTGGGATGCCGTCGCCCAGTGCGAGAGCGGTGGGAACTGGAGCATCAGCACCGGCAACGGCTTCTACGGCGGACTGCAGTTCACCCCGTCCACCTGGGCCGCGTACGGCGGGACCGCGTACGCGTCGCAGGCCAACCAGGCGACCAAGGCGCAGCAGATCTCGGTCGCCGAGAAGGTCCTCGCCTCGCAGGGCCCCGGCGCCTGGCCGGTCTGCTCGCAGAAGGCGGGCCTGGCCAAGGGCGGCGCCCCGGCGGCCGTCGACACCTCGGACGCGGGCTCGTCGGCCAAGGCCGCCGCGCCCAAGGCCCCGCAGCAGGCCAAGCCCGCGCAGACCCCGCAGGCCAAGCCGGTACAGAGCGACCAGACCCGGACCTTGCAGAAGGCGCAGAACGCGCAGTCCTCGAAGGCGCAGTCCTCGAACGCGCAGTTCTCGAAGGCGCAGTCCTCGAAGTCGCAGGACGTCGCGAAGCCCTCCGCGAAGGCCTCCAAGCCCGCCGCCACCGGTACGAACACGTCCGGCGGCAGCTACACCGTCAAGAGCGGCGACACCCTGAGCGACATCGCGGCGAAGTTCGGCACCGACACCGCGAGCCTGCACGCCAAGAACGCCAAGGAGATCGGCGGCAACCCGGACCTCATCTTCCCGGGTCAGACCCTGAGCGTCTGACGCCCGAGCACCTCGTCCGCCCGAGCGGCCGCCCCTGCGCAGGGGCGGCCGCTCGGCGCGTCGCCGGGGCCGGCCGGGTCGTGGGCCGCGGGGCGCCGGTCGCGGGTCGGGGTGCCCCGGCCGGCCGGATGCGTGATTGTTGAAGATTGAACGCGACGTCCGAATACCGCCGGACCGAGAAGCCGTGACAGTCGAGGATCGAGTCATGCCCGAGAGCGCGACAGGCGCGACGGGAATGACGAACACGACGATCAGGACGGGGAGTTCTGCTGTTATGACGATCTCGACGATGGCACGGCTCGATGGCAAGGTGGCTCTGGTGACCGGTGGCAGCCGGGGTATCGGGGAGGCGGTCGCGCTGCGGCTGGCCGAGGAGGGTGCCGACGTGGCGCTGACCTACCTGGGGAGTGCCGAGCGGGCCGAGGCGGTTGCGGCCAAGATCACGGGGATGGGCCGGCGCGGTTGGGCCGTGCGGGCGGACAGCGCCGACCCGCGGGAGGTCCGGGCCGTGGTGGAGGCGGTGGCCGAGCGCTTCGGGCGGCTCGACATCCTGGTCAACAACGCGGGCGTCGGGGTGCTCGGCCCGATCGGGGAGATCGGCCTGGAGGATGTGGACCGCGTCCTGGAGGTCAACGTCCGGGCGCCGTTCCTGTACGCGCAGGCGGCCTCCGCCCATCTGGCCGAGGGCGGCCGGATCATCACCATCGGCAGCTGCGTGGCCCAGCGCATCGCCTTCCCCGGAGTCACGCTCTACGGGGCCAGCAAGGCCGCGATGGTCGGACTCACCAAGGGGCTGGCCCGTGAGCTGGGCCCGCGTGGGATCACGGCCAACGTGATCCACCCCGGCCCGATCGACACCGAGATGAACCCGGCGGACGGTCCGGGCGCGGAGTTCCAGCGGGACCTGACCGCCCTCGGCGCCTTCGGCCGGGGTGCGGACATCGCCGCCACCGTCGCCCACCTCGCGGGCGAGGACGGCCGCTACATCACGGGGGCGGAGATCGCGGTGGACGGCGGGGTCGCGGCCTGACCCGGCGGTAGCCGGTCCGGCGGTGTTGCCGTCGGACCGGCTCGGGGGTGTGGCTCGTGTGGCTCGGACCGGCTCGGCGGTGTTGCGCCGGGCCGGTTGTCGGTGGCCGTGCTTACGATCGGCCGGTCCGACGCCGTGCTCCGGAACCCGAGAGGTGCACCATGACCGCCGCAGAAGACCCGATCGAGCTGCTCGCCCGGGTGCTCGCCCAGACCGCCGGGCTGATCGACGGCACGGGCGTCGAGCTGGCCACCCACCCGACGCCCTGCCGGTCCTGGGACGTGGGCGGGCTGATCAGCCATCTGCTGTTCGACCTGACGCAGTTCACCCTCCGGGCGACCGGCGGCAAACCCGACTGGACGCAGCCCTTCGAACGGGTGGAGGACGACTGGCTGCACCGCTTCGAGGCCGGCGCCGAGGAGCTGGTCGCCGCCTGGCGCGCGGCCGGCGACCTCGACGGGGTGCTGGAGGTCCCCGGTGGCGGCACGCTGCCCGCCCGCTTCCCGGTGGACCAGCAGACCGCCGAGTTCGCCGTCCACGGCTGGGACTTGGCGCGGGCCACCGGGCAGTCCACCGACGGGCTCGACCACGAGGCGGCTCTCGCCTCGCTCGCCTGGGGCCGCGGTGCGCTGAGCCCCGCGTACCGGGGAGCGGAGGAGGAGAACCACGCCTTCGGCCCGGAGGTGTCCGTCCCGGAGGACGCCGCGCCCTATGACCGGCTGGCCGCCTTCTTCGGCCGCGACCCGGCGTGGCACTGACCCTGCGCCGGCGCCGCGGGTCCGGTCTCCCGGTGTGAGGCCCTGCGGTCGCGGAGCAGGAAGTCGGTCTCGCCGACTTCCTGCTCCGTCTCTTGGCCCCGGACAGCTACCTGACCGGCCTCCAGCTGTGCGCCTCGATGATCTGGATCAAAGGGCCGCTCCCGCTCTCATCCCGCCGCGAGAGCGGATCCGCAGATTGATCGTCATTCGATGCGGACCCTAGCGGTCGCGGGTCCAGTGGAACTCGATCTCGGGGAAGCGGGCCGAGGGGCTGTTCAGCAGGGGGGTCGGGCGGCCGCGCAGGAAGTGGTCGAAGTAGCTGCGGGTGTAGACGCGGGTCAGCTCGGTTGCCCGGGTCGGGGTGATCGTGCCGAACAGGGCGGCGTACACGTCGGCCGGAATGCGGCCGGCCAGGCCGCCGGGTGCGGCGGCGTGCGGGAGGTCGGTGAAGCTGAGGTGGCCGGTGTCGCGCGCCCTCAACTGCCATCCCCAGGCGTGCTGGTGCTCGCGCCAGCGCTGCCAGGTGTCGTGGTCGGCGAGTGAGGTGAGCAGCAGGAGCGGTCGGTCCAGGCCGAGTTCGGCCACCGGTGAGCCGAACAGGCCGCCGTCCAGGTCGAGTCCGGCCGCGAAGCGGTCGTCCTGGCGGACGGCCTCGGCGGCGGCCGCCCCGCCCATCGAGTGGCCCAGCACGCCGATCCGCCGGGGGTCGGCCGTGGGCAGGCCGGCCTGCGCGCCGGTCCGGCGTTCGGTCAACTCCGTTGCCACGAAGCGGATATCGCCGACCCGGGCGGCGATCTCCTTTCGTTCGGCGGCGTCCCAGTCCGCCGGGTCGTCGAGCAGCGCGCTGCGGATCAGGCGGCCGTCGGGGAACTCCACGGCGGTCGCGTCGTAGGTGTGGTCGATCGCCGCGACCAGATAGCCGTGGGCGGCCAACTCCTCGGCCAGCGCGGTGCAGTTGCTGCGGCCGCCCTTGCGGCCGTGCCCCAGCAGCAGGAGCGGCAGGGCGCCCGGTACGGCGGGTGCGCCGGTGCGGGCGGTCGGGCGGACGGCGGCGATCGTGCCCGGGTCCAGCGGCAGACCGGCGTCGATGGCGGCGGCCACCCGCGGCGTGGTGTAGGGCGCGCGGGCGCGGCCGCCGGTGGCGAGGGCCGGGTACCAGAGCTGGACCATGAGCTCGCGCGGGCCGGGGACGGGGGCGAACGGGTCCTGGCGGGCGCGGTCGACCAGGTGCAGTGAGACCGTGCCGACCGGGCGCCGGAGGGTGGGCGCCGGCAGGTCGATCACGCGCGGCCGGGCGGGCGCGCCGGGTGCCGCGGCGGCCCCGGGGGAGGCGGCCGTACCGGGGGAGTCGGCCCGGGCGGGTGCGGTGGGCAGGCTGAGGGTGGCGCCGCCCAGACCCGCGAGTGCCAGCAGTGACCGGCGCCTGATCATCGTCATCCACCCCTTGGGTCGGCCGTCCTGACGGGCTCTCACTTTAAGTGGACTGGACCAATCTGGCCAGGTCGGCTGCTGCCGGGTCCGGGGGCCGACCGGGTCCGGGCGGCGCGGTGCCGGTGGGGTGCCGGGTGAGGTGCCTGACCGGGTTCGGGCGGCGGGATCGCGGTGGCGGTGCAGGTCGGAGGCCATCCTGTGGACGCGGCCGACGGTGGTGCGGCGCCGCGGCTACCATCGGCGCTCCTTGACGATCTACAGGAGGTCCCCCCATGATCCAGCGGTTCGGTTCGGGCGAGCGCATGAGCGAGGCCGTGGTGCACAACGGCACCGTGTACCTGGCGGGCCAGGTGGCCGCGGACATCGACCAGGGTGTCGAGGGGCAGACGCGGCAGGTCCTGGCCTCCGTCGACCGCCTGCTGGCGGAGGCCGGCAGCGACAAGACCAAGGTGCTCCGTGCGGAGATCTTCCTCGCGGACATCACGGACTTCGCCGAGATGAACCTCGCCTGGGACGCCTGGGTGCCCGCCGGGGCCACGCCCGCCCGCGCGACCGTGGAAGCCCGGCTCTACCGCCCCGAGGTGCTCGTCGAGATCCTCGTGACCGCCGCCGTCTGACCCACCGCTGAACCATCGCTGAACCATCGCGAGCCGCGTTCAGCCCGCCCGGGGCCGGGCATCCGGTAGCCGGCCCCGGGCGTCGGCGGGGTGCCGGGGAGGGCGGGCACGACCGAGGACGTGGCCC
The DNA here is from genome assembly GCF_042883905.1 of Kitasatospora sp. NPDC058170. NCBI lineage: Bacteria > Bacillati > Actinomycetota > Actinomycetes > Kitasatosporales > Streptomycetaceae > Kitasatospora > Kitasatospora sp. NPDC058170. Next base: position 87,639 of record NZ_JBHVUV010000026.1, on the reverse strand, counting down.
TACGAGGGCGTGCCCGGGACGGCTCCCCGGGCGGCCGCCTTCTTGATCGCCTCGCGGATGCGGGGGTAGGTCCCGCAGCGGCAGATGTTCTGGATCTGGTCGATGTCCGCGTCGGTGGGGGCCGGGGTGCGCCGCAGCAGGGCGACCGCCGTCATGATCTGGCCGGGCTGGCAGAAGCCGCACTGGGCGACGTCGCACTCCAGCCAGGCCTCCTGGACGGGGTGCAGCGTCTCGCCGTCGGCCAGGCCCTCGATGGTGGTGACCCGGCGGCCGGCGCAGTCCTTGACGGCCAGCGTGCAGGGCTGGAACTCCTCGCCGTCCAGGTGGCTGGTGCAGGCGCGGCAGACGCCGACGCCGCAGCCGTACTTGGGGCCGGTGACGCCGAGCTTGTCGCGCAGGACCCAGAGCAGCGGCATGTCGTCCGGGGCCTCGACGGTGACCGGTTGCCCGTTGAGGACGAAGGTGTGGCTGGGCATGGTGAGGCGGGGCCCTTCGGGAGAGTCAGAGGGGGGTCCGGAGTCCGCGGTCCAGCTGTGCGGGGGCCGGGTGTGCGGGGCTTCCGGATTGCGCGGTCAGAAGTTGATCGGGAACGAGCGGGGGCTGGTGCCGGTCGCCCGCGCGTAGGCGTTGGCGACCGCAGCCGAGGCCGCCGGGACGCCCAACTCGCCCGCGCCGCCGGGCGGTCCGCTCGGTGGCATGAGGTGGATCTCGACCGAGGGCGGCGTGTGGCGCTGCCGGGCGTACCGGAAGTCGGCGAAGCTGCCCTCGCGGACGGCGCCGTGGTCGATGTGGTTGCCGGCCTGGAGGATCACCGAGATGCCGTCGATCAGCGCGCCGGTCAGCTGGGCCTCCAGACCGCGCGGGTTGATCACCCGGCCCAGGTCGGCGGCGATCACGGCCTTGGTGACGCGCGGCTGCCCGGGGTCGCTGGCGTCGAGCTCGACCAGGTAGGCGGTCCGGCCGCCGTTCTCGTCGTGGTAGCCGATGCCCTGGGCCTGTCCGGCGGGCATCGGGCGGCCCCACCGGCCGGCCTGGGCGACCTTGTCCAGTACGGCCCGGCCCCCGGTGTCGCGGATCCGGGCCCGGCGGAAGGCGACCGGGTCCTGGCCGAGGCGGCGGGCGATCTCGTCCATCATGATCTCGTCGGCGACCCGGACGGTGCCCGAGTACACGGACCGCCAGCTGCCGGTGTGCATGTCCAGCGGCAGCTCCGACAGCAGCTGGGTGACGATGCCGACGTTGTACGGGTTCTTCTCGCTGAGCAGGAAGAAGGCCTGGGCGAGGCTGATCCCGGCCACCGACAGGCTGAACCCGGCGGCGGTGAGCGCCTCGCCGAGGCCGTGCCGGAAGTCGGTCTGCACGGTGGCGGCCCGGTGCTCGTAGCTGAGCACCTGGCCGAGGGCGAAGGTGGCACGGACCCGGTGGTGGCTGGCGGGGCGCATCCGGCCGTGGCGCATGTCGTCGTTGCGCGTCCACATCAGCTTGACCGGTCGGCCCGCCGCCCGGGAGATCTGCGCGGCCTCCAGCGCCGCGTCGAAGAACAGCCGGCGCCCGAACGAGCCGCCGCCGCGCACCACGTGGACGGTCACGGCGCCCTGGGGCAGGCCCAGTTCGGCGGCGATGGCCTGCTGGGCGACGATCGGCGTCTGCGAGGCGAACCAGATCTCGGCGCGGTTCGGCCGGACGTCGGCGACGGCCGTCAGCACCTCCATCGGCGCATGGTTGACGAAGGCGAAGTCGAACTCGCCGTCCACGTACTGGGTGAGCAGCGGCGGTACCAGGAACGGTAGGTGGCTGGCGCGCAGTTGGCGGCGGATGTCGGCGTCGGAGAGCGCGGCCACCGGGCCGGGGTTCCACGAGGTCTGCAGCGCGTCGCGGGCCTTCAGCGCCTGGTCGAAGGTCTCGGCGAGCACCGCGACTCCGCTGGGGATCCGGACCACGCCGAGCACGCCGGGCATGGCGCGGGCGGCGGAGGCGTCCAGGGACCTGAGGGTGCCGTTGATGGTGGTCGGGCGGGCGACCACGGTCGGGACGGCGCCCGGGACGGCCAGGTCGCCGGCGTACTTGGCCCGGCCGGTGACGATGTCGCGGGCGTCGATCCGACCGGTCGGGCGGCCCACCAGGCGCAGCTGGTCGGGGGTCTTGGGGGTGCTCGGCACGGCCGGGACGGCGATGGCGGCGGCCGCCTCGGCGAGTTCGCCGAAGCCGGCCCGTCGGCCGTCCGGGGCGAGGACGGCCGAGTCGGCGGTGCGCAGGGTGTCGGCGGGCAGCCCCCAGCGGCGGGCGGCGGCGGTGACCAGCCGGGCGCGGGCGGCGGCGGCCGCGGCGCGGACCGGGTCGTACAGCGAGCGCACCGAGTTGGAGGCGCCGGTGAGCTGGTTGAACAGCAGGTCCGGGCGGCCGTCGGAGAGCGGGACGTCGACGTCGGCGAGGCGGGCGTCGAGTTCGTCGGCGACCAGCATCGCGATGGTGGTGGTGAGGCCCTGGCCGACCTCCAGGCGCGGGAGGTACAGCGCGGCCCGTCCGGCGGTGGTGATCTCCAGGACCAGCAGGTGTGCGGTGGGAAGGCCGGCCAGGATCAGCGCGTCGCCGAGGTCGACGATGTCCGGAATGCCGGGGAGACCGAGCAACTGCGGTGCGGCGGCGGCCGCTTCGGCGCGCACGGCGGCCGGCTGGGCGGCGGCGGTGGTGGGTGCGACGGCATCGAGGCCGAGCCGGGCGCCGACGGTGAGGGTCGGGGCGGCGAGCAGGTAGGTGAGGAAGCGGCGGCGGCCGGTGGGCGCGGCGGCCCCGGCGGGGTCGGCGGCGTCCCGCGCGGCGGTCTCCGGCGCGCTGGTGTCCCGCACGGCGGCGTCCCGTGCGGCGGTTTCCGGCGCGCTGGCGCCGGGTGCGATGGAGGTGCTGATGGGAGAAGCCCTTCGAACCGATGGCGGCTCCGGCCGGGCGGGCCTGGGAGGCCCCCGGCCCCGGTGCCGGATCGCGAACGCGGTTGAGCATAGGAGGGCTCTACTGACGGGTCAACACCGCCGGTTCGCGCGCGATCGGGCAGGTGCTCGAACCCTGGTGCGTGCGCCGTCGGAGCGCCTGACGAGGCGCGGATGGGGCGGGTACGGACGGTGGGGGGCGCGCGACAGGGCAGCCCGCCCCCGTTGTGGGAGGCCGCCGCGGCGAAGGGGGTGAGGAGTCCGGCGACCGGCTGCCGGTGCGCGGGCGGCGAGTTGCGCTGCGTGTCGATCCGGTGACTGTCGGTGTGCGGCGATCTGATCAACTTCTCCCCGGTGCCGGGGAGTTCACGAGGTGCAGGGCCTGGAGGAGTCGGCGCACGGCCGGCGGCGGTGCGCCGCTTCGGACGGCGAGGGAGGTGGTGACGGTGAGGTCGGCGAGGGGGCGGTAGGCGACGCGGGGGACCGGGGGCAGACCGGAGACCTGGTAGAACACCGTCCACGACGGGGGGTCGTCCGCGATCTCGGTGAGGGTCTCGCGCAGGGTGGTGAACGGCGGCCCGGGCGGTGGCGGGGCCAGGCCGGCCGTGTGCCAGGCGGCGGTGACCAGCTCGTGGAACGGCGGGTTGTCCGTGCGGGGCGCCAACCGCAGGGGGAGGTGTGCGAGTTGGCCCAGGCGCAGCGGGGTGCCATCGGCCGCTGCGGCGAGCGGGTGGACGGCGGGCAGTGCGGCGTACAGCGGGTCGCTCCACAGCGGGAGCAGGTCCAGGCCGGGGACGGCGGCCGGGCCGCGGACGAAGGCGGCGTCGAGCGCGCCGGAGCGGACCAGCGCTAGACGCTGCGTCGGGGCGGCCCGGGTGAGCCGGACCCGCAGCTGCGGGGCGAGCTCGGCCAGTGCGGCCAGGACACGGTAGAGCCGGTCGCCGGGCCCGTGGACGGCGCCCAGCCGCAGCACGCCCTCGGCGCCGGCGGTGATCTCGGCGGCCACCCGGCGGGTCTGCTCGGCCGCGGCGAGGACGGCGCGGGCCTCGGGCAGCAGGCGCTCCCCGGCAGCCGTCAGCCGGATCCGCCGGGACGAGCGGTCGAAGAGGACCAGCCCGAGCTCGCGCTCCAGCCGCCGGACCTGCTGGCTGACCGCGGACTGGACGATGCTCAGCCGCTCGGCGGCGCGGCCGAACCCGCCCTCCTCGGCCACCGCCACCAGGTAGGCCAGCTGCCGCAGCTCCACCGCACCCCCTTCGGACCGTCGATGCGCGGGCCCGCCGGGTGGGGCGGGTGCGCGGCCGCGCCGATCCATCGCGATCGGTGATCGGTGCCATCGCCAACCGGGGCTGGTTCGGGCGGTATTCCCGCGGTCGAATGGGTCCCGGCCGCCTGGCGGAGTGAACCGCCTGATCGCCCGGCCGCCGGCCGGTCTGCCTGACCGCCGGCCACCTGACCACGGACCGAGGAAGCACCGATGCCGTCCCGCCCCGCCTCTGACACCGCCCCTCACGCCGTCCCTCACGCCGTCCCTGACGTCGTGCCTGACGTCGTGCCTGAGTTCGCCCCCTCGACCCGTCCCGGCCCCGGGGAGGCCGCGGTCGTCCGCGGGGCGGGCGCCGAACTCGTCGCGCTTGCCGCGGGCGGCGCCTTCCAGCTGCTCGTGGACGGCGGTGGTGAGGGTGGTGGTGGCGCCTTCGGGGCGAACCGCCTGACCCTGACGGAGGGGGCCGATGGCGCCAGGCCGCACTTCCACGCGCGATCCTCCGAGCTGTTCTACGTGCTCGGGGGTGTGGCGGAGTTCCTGCTCGGCGACCGCCCGACCACTGCTGCCGCGGGCGATCTGCTGGTCGTTCCGCCCGGGTTGCCGCACGCGTTCGGCGCGGCGCCGGGGAGCACGGCCGACCTGCTGGTGGTGATGTCGCCCGCGGTCGAGCGCTTCGGCTACTTCCGCCACCTCGGGCGGATCGCGGCGGGGCAGGACAGCTTCGACGGCCTGCTCGCCGAACAGGATCGCTATGACGTGCACTTCACGGACCCAGCGCCCTGGCAGCGCGCCCGGTCCGGGGACGTCCGGTCGGGGGACGTCCGACCGAGGGACGTCTGGTCCGGAGACGCCCGGTCCCGCGAAGTCCGGCCTGGCGACACCTGGTCCCGCGACGTCCGCTGACGCGGGAGGCCGGCGAGCGGGACCATGGAGGGGTGGACGCCCACCCGACCGACGGCCGCCCGGGCCCCGCCGACCTCCCGGGCCTGCTGGACGTCGCACCGACGCCCCGGACGGCGGTGGCCTGGCTCCCGCCGGCCGGGCTGTGGCCGGTGATCCAGGGGATCCGGCAGGAGCACGACCCGCAGATCCGCCGCTGGCCCCCGCACGTGAACCTGCTGTTCGGCTTCGTCCCCGAGTCGGACCTCGGCCCGGCCGCGCCGCTGCTGGCCGCCGCGGCGGCCTCGCACGCGCCGTTCACCGCCCGCCTCCGGGGTGTGCGAAGCTTCCGGCACCGCCACGACTCCACCGTCTGGCTCGACCCCGCGGCCGGCGACCCGGCGCCCTGGGCCGCGCTGTACGACGCGCTGGTGGAGCGCTTCCCCCACTGCCGGGGCCGGGCCGACGGTTTCACCCCGCACCTGTCGCTGGGGCGGACACGCGAACCGCGCCGGCTCGCCGCCGAATGCGCCGTGCGGCTCGGCGCCACCTCGGCGCGGGTCGACGAGCTGGTCGTCCTGTCCCGCCGCGGCGAGGGCCCGATGCGCGTGCGGTTGACGGTTGCTCTGGGTACGGGCGAATTGCGGTGGCCGGCCCCACCCGCCGGTCCGGAGGAGTAGCGAGGATCGCGCCGCAGGGTATTTGTCGGCGGAAAGACTGCCGCAGCGGGCCGGGGGGTGTCGGCTCTATGCGGTATTTCATGGCGTTTCGGTCAGTTTCGGGTGGGGCGGGATCCGGTGGCCGCTATGGTGCGGCCATTTCTTGTAGGCTCATGCGGCAGTGGATCAAGGGCCCTGGAGCGGTGCGGCGGTATAGCCGTGCCCGCTTGTCGTCGGTGTGCCCCGGTTCGAGGATCGGCAGTTTTTGTGAAGGTGGAAAGATGAACATGTTGAGGCGAATGGCGGCCCTCGGGGCTGTGACGCTTTTGGTGACCGGTGCGAATGTGGTCGTCTCGAGCGAGGCGCAGGCTGATCCGCTGTACCAGTCGAACCTGGACGGCTGGTGCGATCGGGGTGAGATCTGCCTCTACTACAACTCGAACATCGCGGGAGCGGTGTTCGACGTGAACTTCAACGTCTCGCACTACGGCTTCCCGGTCCCCGGTCAGCCCGGTGGCGCGGAGTTCGTCTGCAGCAAGCAGGCGCACGGGGACGGTCCGCTCTGCAACGGCGCCGGGAAGAGCGTGTGGAACAACGCGGCAGCTGTGCTCAACGAGAGCAACTGCGATGTCGCGATCTTCTACAACTCGAATTACAACGGGAGCTACGCGTACCAGGTGATCACCAGGGGGAGCTGGGCCAATCTCAACTCCAAGCTGAAGAACCAGAACGCGTCTCACAAGTTCCTCTGCTGACGCGGGCCGCTATGGTGCGGCCATTCCTGTAGGTTCATGCGGCAGTGGATCCGGGGCCCTTGGAGCGGGTGCGGCGGTATGGCCGTGCCCGCTTGTCGTCGGTGCCCCGGATCGAGGTCGGGCAGTTCTGCGGATGCGGGAGGATGAACATGTTGAGGCGAATGGCAGTCCTTGGGGCTGTGACGCTCCTGGTGGCCGGCGCGAATGTGGCCGTTTCGAGTGAGGCGCAGGCTTCGCCGCTTTATCAGTCGAACCTGGACGGCTGGTGCGACGAGGGCGAGATCTGCCTCTACTACAATTCGAACGTCGCCGGGTCGGTGTTCGATGTGAACTACGATGTCTCGAATTATGCTTTCAATATCGAGGGTCAGCCCGGTGGTGCGGAATTCGTCTGCAGTGCGCAGGCGCACGGGGACGGTCCTCTTTGCAGTGGTGTCGGGCAGCACGTGTGGAACAACGCGGCGTCGGTACTCAACGAGAGCGGTTGTGATGTCGCGATCTACTACAACTCGGGCTTCAACGGGAGCTATGCGTACCAGGTGATCACCAGGGGGGGATGGGCCAATCTCAACTCCAAGCTGAAGAACCAGAACGCGTCTCACAGGTTCCTCTGCTGACGGCCCGGCGGACCGGGGTGCCGCCGTCGGATCCGTACGTTCGGGGGAGTAAAGTGGCCCACCGTCAGGAGCTGCAACTGGCTCTGTCCGCTGGTCCACTTGACCCCTAGTCTGGACGGAGTCGAGGTGAACGAGCGGCCGGTGGGCCGCCTCAGCCAGGAGTGCCGCCCATGCGTCCCATCCCGCCCGCCGGACCACAGCGGACTCTGGTCGTCGCCCAGTTGATCAGCGCCGTCGGTGACGGTGCCTACTACACCTGCTCGGCGCTGTACTTCACCCACGTCGTGGGCATGTCGGCGACGCGGCTCGGTGTCGGCCTGGCGATGGCGTGGGCCGTGGGGTCGCTGGCGGGAGTGCCGCTCGGCCACCTCGCCGACCGGCGTGGGCCGCGCGGCACGGCGGTGCTGCTGGCGTTCGCCACCGCGGCGGCCGTCGCCACCTTCCTGGTGGTCCGCTCGTTCGGGCCGTTCCTGGTCGCCGTCTGCCTGTACGCCACCGCGCAGTCGGGGCTCACCGCCGCCCGTCAGGCGCTGATCGGCGGACTCGTCGCACCGTCGGAGCGGACGGAGGTGCTGGCCCGGCTGCAGTCGACGCTCAACGCGGGCCTGGCCCTCGGCGCGGCCCTCGGCGGCGTCGCCCTGAGCGTCGGGACGAGGGCCGCGTTCCTGGCGGTCTTCGCGGTCGACGCGCTGGGGTTCCTGGCCTGCGCCCTGATCCTGCTGCGGCTGCCCGAGGTCGCACCGGCCGCCGGGCGGGCCGAGGGCGGGCCGAGGCTCGCGGTGCTGTCGGACCGGCGGTACGCCGTCGTGGCGCTAGTCAACACGGTGCTGCTGCTGCGGATGCCGCTGCTCAGCCTGGTGATCCCGCTGTGGATCGCGGCCCGGTCGAGCGATCTCGGCTGGCTGGGCTCGGCACTGTTCGTGCTCAACACCGGTGTCGTGATGGCCTTCCAGGTCAGGGCCGCCCGTAGTGTCAGCGGGCTGCCGTCCGCCTCCCGGGCGGTGCGCGACGCGGGTGTCCTGCTGCTCGCCTCGTGCGCGGTGTTCGCGCTGTCGGCCGCCGACCTTCCGCTGTGGGGCATGGGGGCACTTCTGGTGGTGGGGGCCACGCTCCAGGTCGCCGGCGAGATGAAGCAGTCCGCGGGCTCCTGGCAGATCGCCTTCGACCTGGCCCCGGCCCACCAGACCGGCCAGTACCAGGGCTTCTTCGGTACGGGTGTGGCGGTGGCGCGCACCCTGGGGCCGTTGCTGCTCACGACGCTGCTGCTGGACTGGGGAGCGCCCGGCTGGCTGCTGCTCGGTGGGCTCTTCCTGGCGGCCGGTTGCGCGATGGGTCCGGCGGTGCGGTGGGCGGAGCGGGACCGCGCCCGCCTGGCACCGGAGGCCGCCGGGGCGCCGGTGGTCCCGTCGCCGGTCTGAGGGTCTGAGGGTCTGAGGGTCTGAGGGTCTGCCGGGCTGACTGGGTGAGGGGTGGGGTGCCCGCAGGGATCCCGGGGTGCAACCTCGGTGCACGGCGGGCCGGTTCGGGGCGGGCCCGATGCTTGACGGTGTCATGCCAGGGCCGGGAGGATGCCCGGGTCGCCCGTCCGGTCCGAGGAGAGGGACCCCGTTGGCCGTTCACCTGCCGATCCGCCGAGCACAGATCCGCCGAGCACGGATCCGCCGAGCAGAGATCCCCCGAGCGCCGATCCGCCGAGCGCCGAACAGCCCGGGCCGGCTCCGCGGCGGCCCGTTCCGCCGGGCCGCCGCCGTGCTGGCCGCCCTCGTCCTCGCCCTCGCCGGTGCGCTGGCCGCCGGCGGTCCCGCGTACGCCGACTTCGGCACCGACTACCACGACCCCGTCACTGCCGTGAAGCCGCTCCACCGGCCGGACACCCGCTCCTGCAAGGCCGAGGTGATGCACGACCAGCCGTTCCGCGACGGCTACGGCAGCCCGCCCGACACCCCGTACACCGCCACCGTCACCGCGCCCGCCGAGTGCGCCGGACCGTGGTCGGCGGTCGTACTGGACCTGCACGGGCAGGTGGCGGGGCGGCAGTTCGACCGGCTGTTCTCCGTCCGGATCGGAGGCGTGCAGGTGATGCTCTCCTCCACCCCCGAGCCCTCCGCGGACGGCATCGAGTGGGCGGTCGAACGGGACGTCACCCGCTACGCCCCGCTGCTCACGGGCGGCCCGCAGCCGTTCTCCTTCGACCTGGCGAACGTCACCGACGCCACCTATACCGGCGTCTTCCGGATCTCCGCGAGCCTCACCTTCTACACCGCGTCCGCGCGCTGGCCCGCCGCGCACACCGCCGACCGGCTGCTCACCACCGGCCCGTTCGGCCTCACCCAGGCCGCTCCCGCGGCCGCCCGGGAGCTCACCCTCCCGCAGAACCTGGAGCGCCTGACCGCCGAGGTGTACGCCCGTGGCGGCGGCGCCTGCGAGGAGTTCGCGTACGCCTCCGCGCCCGACGAGTTCGTCCGCGCCAACCCCGGTCTCGGCGCCTGCGGCAAGGGCCCGTTCCGCGAGCTGCGGCTCACCGTCGACGGGCGGACGGCCGGCGCGGTGTGGCCGTACCCGGTGATCTACACCGGCGGCTGGGACCCGTTGCTCTGGCGGCCCACCCCGGGGATCTTCGCCTTCGACCTGCCCGCCTACCAGGTGGACCTCACGCCCTACGTCGGGCTGCTGCTGGACGGCCGCCCGCACTCCCTCGGCATCGCCGTCAACGCCGCCGAGGCGCAGGGCAACGACCTCTGGAGCGGCCAGGTCAACCTGTTCGCCGAGGTCGACCACGGCGCCGCCCGCACCACCGGGCAGCTCACCGAGCACCGGGTCGCCCCGGACGCCGCCGTCGGCACCGCCCTCACCGACCGGGGCGGCGGCAGTGCGGACTGGTGCGTCACGGCGAGCCGGCACGACCTGGCCCGGGGCTGGGTGCAGACCTCGCACGGCCGGATCACCACCGAGGTCCGCGACGACCTCTCCTTCCGCTCGGACCAGCAACTGCGCGACGGGGGCAACGACCTGACGCTGCACAACCGCACCGACCTCACCCGCACCACCGCCACCTCGGGTGCCGGCCCGCGCCGCACCGCGACCGTCCACGAGGGCGCACCGCTGGACGTGGACTACCGCGTCGCCCGGGACGCGGCCGGCGCCGGGGACCAGTGGACGGCCATGGACCTCGGCTACCACCGGGAGGCCACCACCGCGGTGGGCGCCCGGATCACCGAACGCTCCACCGTCGACCACACGCTGAGCCCGTCCGCCCACCGGCACGACGGCGACGGCACCGTCCGCACCGGAAGGTCGGTCGAGGACTACCGCAGCACCGGCCCCGACGGGCCCTACCACCGCAGCCTCACGATGGTGGACGGCTGGCCGGCGGGGTAGGCCCGGAACCGCCCGGCGGCCTCCGGCGCCGCCGGGCGGTGGCCACCCGCGCCACCCGCGCCAGCTGTGCCACCCGCATCGCCCGCACACCCGCACACCCGCACACCCGCGCCACCGCGTCGCGCGCGCCGATTTATCGTCAGGTTCGCTCGATTTGCGCCAAATCCTGTTCCCAGAACGGTATTCAGCCAAAGGATCTTCGGTGTGTACGAGGCCTTCCCCTGCTGATCGTGGACTGTCAGGCTGGGCCCGATTCTGTAGAAACGGAGGAGATTCCTTGTCCCGCATATCCACACTTGCAGCGGCGGCCGCCTGCGCCCTCGCCCTCGTCGCCGGTACCGCCGGTGCGGTGTCGGCGGCGCCGACGGACCAGGCGCCCGGGGTGGCCGCGGCCGCGGCCGCGGAGAAGGTCGACCCGGTCGCCTGGACGCCCTGCAACCCCGACCCGTCGAAGCCGGACCCGAAGATCTACGACTGCGCCGTCTACCCGGTGCCGATCGACTACGACAACCCCAAGGGCGAGAAGATCGGCATCGCCATGCTGCGCCGCCGGGCCGGCGACCCGGCCAAGCGGATCGGCTCGCTGTTCCTCAACCCCGGCGGCCCGGGCGGCAGCGGCTACCTGTGGGCGACCACCGCCCGGTTCGCCCCCCAGGTGCAGGACAGCTTCGACCTGATCGGCTTCGACCCGCGCGGCGTCGCCCGGAGCAACCCGCTCCGGTGCTTCAAGACCGCCGAGGAGGCCGACGCGATCACCGGCCGGATGACCGGCGTGCCCGTCACCCGGGCCGAGGTCGACGAGACGCTGGACGCGACCGAGGACTACACCGACGCCTGCAGCCGCAACGCCGGCCCGCTGATCGAGCACATGTCGACCATCAACGTGGTCCGCGACCTCGACCGCATGCGCCGGGCCGTCGGTGACGCCAAGCTCAACTTCGCCGGGTTCTCCTACGGCACGCTGATCGGCGCCACCTACGCGGGCATGTACCCCGACAAGGTGCGCGCGCTGATCATCGACGGCAACGTCGACCCGAACCTCCGGCTGCACAACGGCCTGGAGTACGACCGGCAGCGCGCGGACGGCTTCGAGATCGCCCTGGACGAGTTCCTGAAGCGCTGCCAGGCGGTCGGCGCCCCGCGCTGCGCCTTCGGCGAGGGCGACACCCGGGCCAGGTTCGACGCGATCCGCGACCACCTGCGCACCAGCCCGGTCACCCTGCCGGACGGCTCGCAGGTCACCCTGAGCAGCTTCACCAGTCAGGTCGCCAACGCCCTCTACGCGCAGAGCCGGCTGGCGCCGCTCGCCGTGTCGATCCAGGCGCTGGACCGGGCGATCCAGCCGCAGGCCGTGTCCTCGCTGGCGGCCGCCCCGTCCACGGACGCGGCGAAGGTGCTGGCACAGACCGTTCCGGCGGCGCTGCGGGAGGCCCCGGCGGACACCCCGTACACCACCGACGACTCCTACTACGGGGTCAACTGCCAGGACAAGCCGTACCCGTCGAACACCCGGGTGTTCGCGAACGTGGCCAAGGCCTGGGAGCAGGAGTCGCCGACCTTCGGCCGGTACCAGGCCTTCGACGCGCCCGCGTGCGCGAGCTGGCCGGCTCCGGCGCGTGACGCCGAGCGGTACTCCGGCCCGTGGAACCGCCGGACGGCCAACCCCGTCCTGGTGATCGGCAACCTCTACGACCCGGCCACCCAGTACAAGTTCGCCCAGCGCATGCAGCAGCAGCTGGGCAACGCCGTACTGGTCAGCGTCGACTCGATCGAGCACTGCGCGATCGGTCGCAGCAAGGCGCTGAACGCGTTGGTCACCTCGTACCTGGTGGACGGCAAGGTGCCCGCGGCCGGCCAGCTCCTGCGCCCCGACGCCGAGATCTTCCCGTCGGCCGCCTGACGCCGGCGCGCCCGGCGTGATGCCACGGCGGAGGGGGAGCGGCCCGCGGCCGCTCCCCCTCCGCCGCTGTCGTCTCCGCTGTCGTCTGCGCCGCCGCAGTGCGGGCCGCCGCCGTCTCCGCCGTCTCCGCCGGACGGCGGGGGCTGAACGGCGGGTGTGATTCCGGACAGCTGGCCTGTTGTCATGTCCCGATTAGACGCCATGTTACTTTTGGGTAATCTCAGGGGGTCCCACGGGTGAACCACCCGCCGCTTCCTGAAGGAACATCACGTGCACCTCCACCGGTCCCGCCGTCCCGGCCGCCTCCTGCGGTCCGCCCTGGCCACCGCCGCCGCCTCCGCCCTGCTCGCCGTCGTCCCGGCCCTCCCGGCACAGGCGGACCCCTCGCCGGCCGCCGGGGCCGGCGGCGCGAGCACCGACGGGACCCCGCACCTCGACGCGATCGAGAGTGTCCTGCGCCAGGTGTCGCCGGGCCTGGAGGGCGCGGTCTGGCAGCGCACCGAGGGCAACAGCCTCGACACCCCCGCCGGCGACCGGGCCGGCTGGCTGCTGCAGACGCCGGGCTGCTGGGGCGACGCCGCCTGCGCCGACCGGCCCGGTACCCGCGCACTGCTCGACCGGATGACGGCGGACATCGCCGGCGCCACCCGGACCGTCGACGTCTCCACCCTCGCGCCCTTCCCCAACGGAGGCTTCGAGGACGCTTTGGTGGCTGGCCTGAAGGCCTCGGCCGCCGCGGGCCACCGGCTCCAGGTGCGCATCCTGGTCGGCGCCGCGCCGATCTACAACGCCAACGTGCTGCCGTCCCGCTACCGCGACGAGCTGCTCGCCAAGCTCGGTCCCGCAGCGGCCTCGGTGACGCTCAACATCGCCTCGATGACCACCTCGCGCACCGCGTTCTCCTGGAACCACTCCAAGCTGGTGGTGGTCGACGGCCGCAGCGTCATCGCCGGCGGCATCAACGGGTGGAAGGACGACTACCTCGACACCGCGCACCCCGTCTCGGACGTCGACCTCGCCCTGACCGGTCCCGCCGCCGGCTCGGCCGGCCGCTACCTGGACACCCTGTGGGGCTGGACCTGCCAGAACACCGGCCTGTTCGACAACGCCTGGTTCGCCTCCTCCGACGGCGGCGCCTGCCGCCCCTCGATCGAGCGCGAGCTCAACCCGGCCGCCCCGCCCGCCACCGGCACCGTCCCGGTCCTCGCGGTCGGCGGCCTCGGCGTCGGCATCAAGGCCAACGACCCCACCTCGCCCTACCGCCCGGGCCCGGTCGCCGCCGCCTCCGACGCCCGCTGCGGCCCGCTCACCCTGCACGACAACACCAACGCCGACCGGGACTACGAGACGGTCAACCCCGAGGAGAACGCGCTGCGGGCCCTGGTCCAGAGCGCCCGCAGCCACATCGAGATCTCCCAGCAGGACATGAACGGCACCTGCCCGCCGCTGCCCCGCTACGACTCCCGCCTGTACGACGCGCTGGCCGCCAAGCTCGCGGCCGGCGTCAAGGTGCGCATCGTGGTCAGCGACCCGGCCAACCGCGGCGCCGTCGGCAGCGGCGGCTACTCGCAGATCAAGTCCCTCTCCGAGGTGAGCGACGTCCTGCGGGCCCGGCTGACCGCCCTCACCGGCGACCCGGCGAAGGCCTCGGCAGCCCTCTGCGGCAACCTCCAGCTCGCCACCTTCCGCGCGGCCCCGACCGCCACCTGGGCGGACGGCCACCCCTACGCGCTGCACCACAAGCTGGTCGCGGTGGACGGTTCGGCCTTCTACATCGGCTCGAAGAACCTCTACCCCGCCTGGCTCCAGGACTTCGGCTACATCGTCGAGGACCGGGCCGCCGCGGCCCAGCTGGACCGCGACCTGCTGGCCCCGGAGTGGCAGTACTCGCAGGCCACGGCCGCGGTCGACTGGGCCACCGGCAGCTGCCGGGTCTGACCGCCGTCACCCCGGCCCGGTTCCGTCGTCATCCCGGGGGCGGAGCCTGGCCCGGGCCCGGGCCCCGGCCCCGGGTCACCCCCGGCCCGGGGCCGGCGGCGGGCCGGGGAGCCGGACGAACGGCTGGTTGAGGTGGGCGGTCGCCAGCACCGCACGGGTGCGGCGGGCCTCGGCGAGCAGCTCCTCGCGGCTGCGCCGGGCGAGCGCCGGATCCAGCTCGTAGGCGTAGGCCACCGCCGGGTCGGCCAGCTGGACGGCGTGCACCAGGACGTCCCCGGTGACCACCAGCCGGTGCCCGCCGCCGTCGACCAGGAGCGACTGGTGCCCCGGCGTGTGGCCCGGGGTGGGCAGCAGGGTGAGCGCGTCGCAGGCCGGCCCGGTACCGGGCAGCCGGACCCGGCCGTCCACCTCCCGCAGCAGCCCGGCCCGGCGCAGCGGCGTCACCACGTACGTCATCGCCGTCCTGGTCTCGGCGAGCGCCGCGACCTCGGCCCGCTGGACGAGGTACCGGGCGTCGGGGAACACCGGGGTGCCGTCGGGCAGTACCGACCAGCCGTAGTGGTCCTCGTGCAGATGGGTCAGGACCACCGCGGTCACGTCGCCCGGGGCGATTCCGGCGGCGGCCAGCACCTGCGGCAGCCGCCCGGGGACCGGCGCCCAGCCGGAGGCGGGACTGCCGACCGGACCGACCCCGGTGTCCACCAGCGTGACCCGGCCGCCCGGACCGCGGACGGCGTAGCAGCGGAAGTCCAACTCCCAGGTGTCGCCCGGCCCGAAGGCCGCCGGGTCGAGCTCCCGGGCGTGCTGCCAGTCGTCCGCGCCGGCGGTCGGGAACGCCTCCTGGCGGGTGCCGGGAAAGGTCCCGTGCGCGTCCAGCAGCGCCAGCACCTCGAACCGGCCGAGCTGCCGGGCCGCCACCCTCCCCCCGGGGGCGGCGGCCCGGTCGGCGTGGGCCGGGCGCCCGGCGAGGCCCCAGAGGGAGGCCGTGCCGGCGGCCGCGACCGCACCGCGCAGGACCTGGCGGCGGCCGGGACGCGGTCCGGGGCGGGCGTGCTGATGGTTCACCGGGGGCTCCTTCGCGAGGGGGGAGGGAGGAGTGGGGTGGGGCGACCGGCACCCCGTCCCCTGTGCGGGGCGCCGGTCCGACCATGCTGGCGCCCGCGGTGCGCCGGCGGCTTGTAGGTTCTTGTGCGATCGCCGCCCCCCGCGCGCAAGCGGCGACAGCCCGGCGGGGCGGCGGTAGGGTGCGCCCATGCCGGTCGAACGCAGGTGTCTGCTGAGCGGCGACGACCTCTACGTCGCCGATGTGCACTGCGAGGACCCGCCGCACGGCTGGACGGAGCTGCGCCCGGCCCCCGTCTTCGGGCTGGTCATGGTGCGCCGGGGTCTCGTCCGGGGGCGGGCCGACGGCGTCGAGCAGGTGCTCGACCCGGCCAGCGTCTACGTCGAACGGCCGGGCTGCGAGCAGCAGTTCGCGCACCCGTGCGGCGGCGACGCCTACACCGAGATCGTGCTCTCCGAGCCGCAGTTGGCCACCCTGCTGGGCGGCGACCCGGTGGTGCCGCAGGGCCTGGTGTTCACCACCCCCCGGCTGGCGCTGGAGCAGCGGCTGCTCACCGCCCGGGCCAGGGGGCAGGCGGACGCCTTCGAACTCGCCGAGCGCACCCTGGCGTTGGTCGGCCGGGTACTGGCCGGGTTGGCTCCGGAACGGGCGGCGAGCGGCCTGCCGGTGCGGACGGCGGCCCGCCGGCGGCTGGTGGACGGCGCCCGCGCGGCGCTGGCGACCGAGCCCGGACTCGGCCTGGCGGAGCTCGGCCGGGCCGTCGGCTGCTCCCCGCACCATCTGAGCCGGATCTTCCGTGCCACCACCGGCGAGGGCCTGGCCCGCTACCGCAACCGCCTGCGGGTCACCCGGGTGCTGGAGCGGCTGACCGAGGGCGAGGCGGAACTCGGCCTGCTGGCGCATGAGATGGGCTTCGCGGACCAGGCGCACATGACCCATGTGGTCCGCCGGGCGGCCGGCCTGCCGCCGGGCCGGCTGCGTGCGCTGCTCGGGCCGCACTGACCTTCCGGATGCCGCGCGGCCGTCGGCGCAGCGCGTGGGCGGTCAGGCGAACGGCAAGGAGAGCGCGGCGAGTTCGGCCGGGTCGAGGGTGAGCGCGGCGGCCGCTGCGGAGTCCCGGATGCTGGCGGGCCGCCGTGCGCCGGGGATCGGCACGACGGCGGGCGACAGGGCCAGCAGCCAGGCCAGGCCCACCTGTTGGGGAGACGCGCCGCGCTCGGCGGCGATCCGGTGGAACGCGGTGCGGGTGGCGGTGGTGTCCGCGGGGCCGTCCAGGGCGCTGCGCGACAGGCCGCCGAGCGGGCTCCACGGCAGGAACGCGAGGCCGAGCCGTTCACAGAGCCGCAGCTCCGGCTCGGCGGTGCGGACGGCCGGGGAGAAGCGGTTCTGCACCGCGACCAGGTCCGTGCCGAGGATCTCCCGGGCGGCCAGGATCTGCGCCTCGTCGACGTTGGAGACACCCGCGGCGCGGATCTTCCCGGCGTCCAGCAGCTCGCGCAGGGCGCCCACCGACTCGGCCCACGGCACCTCCGGGTCCGGCTTGTGTAGCTGGTAGAGGCCGATCTCCTCGACGCCGAGCCGTCGCAGCGACCCCTCGCAGGCCCGCCGGAGGTGCTCGGGCCGGCCGTCGACCGTCCAGGAGCCGTCCCCGGGCCGGCCGCGGCCGCCCTTGGTGGCGACCAGCGCGGCCGCCCGGTCGGCGGCCGGCCGGTCGGCCAGGGCGCGGGCCACCAGCCGTTCGTTGTGGCCGAGTTCACCGGCGTGCCAGTGGTAGGAGTCGGCCGTGTCCAGCAGCGTGACACCGGCGTCGAGCGCCGCGTGGAGGGTGGCGAGTGCGGCCTCCTCGTCCGGGCGGCCCTCGACCGAGAGCGGCATCGCGCCGAGGCCGATCGCGCCGACCGGGGCGCCGCCGATGCTGCGCTGCGGCAGCCGGGTGGGGAGCGGGAGGGGCATGTCAGGCCGCCTTTCGGAAGTCGGCGGCGACGGCCTCGTCGACGGCCGCGGGCAGCCAGTCGGCCGTCCGGGAGAACCGCAGGCCGAGCTCGACGGCGCGCCGGCCGTCCATCGGGTACCAGCGGTCGAAGGAGAACGGCGAGGCGTCCGCGCCGACGGCCGGCCTGAACCGCGCGGTGGTGCCGAGCCGGTCGGCGACCAGCTCGCCGAGCGCGACCGCGTCGAGCGGGTCCGCGGAGCAGGCGTTCACCGGGCCGACGGCGTCGGAGGCGGCGACCAGGGCCAGGGCGGCGGCGATCTCCTCGTGGTGGACGAAGGAGGTCGGCTGCGGGTCCTCGTGCACCGCGACCGGGCGGCCGGCCGCGATCAGCCCGGTGTAGTGCGCCAGCCGGCCGGTGAAGTCCCGCTCGCCGCCGCCGAGGACGTGGGCGCTGCGCACGCTCGCCCAGGAGAACGGCGGGTCCTGGGCGAGCACCGCCTCGGCCTGCCGCTTGCCCTCCGCGTACCCCGTCGCCTCGCCGAGGTGCCGGGTGATCGCGCCCGGCTCGTGCCACGGCAGGCCCGCGTCCACCGGCCAGCCGGCCGGGTCGACGGTCTGCTCGGCCACCGGCACGCCCGGTACGGTGCGCACCAGCGGCGAGGTCGCCGGGTCGTACACCTCCATCGTGGAGGTCATCACGTAGCGGTCGGTGCGGTGGGCGAACACCCGGCGGGCCACGGCGGCCTGGGCGGGCGTGTAGAGCACCTGGTCGACCACCGCGTCGAAGGTCCGGCCGCCGAGGGCGGCCCGCAGCGCGGTCTCGTCGGACCGGTCGGCCAGGACGTGGTCGACGCCGGGCGGGGGCGGTTCGGAGCCGCGGTTGACCAGGGTGACGCGGGCACCGGAGTCCCGGAGCAGGGTGACCAGGTGGAGACCGAAGTAGCGGCTTCCGCCGATGACGCAGACGTTGTTCATGGCCCCCACTCTGGTGCCGTATGGTCATCACCGGAACTACCGACTTACTGAACGGGTCATCAGCGGAACTGTTGACCGGGGGAGCGCGATGATCGACGTCCGACGGCTCGGGGTGCTCCAGGCGGTCGCCGAGCACGGGAGCTTCAACCGGGCGGCGGCGGCCCTGCTGCTCACGCCCTCCGCGGTGTCGCAGCAGGTCGCGGCGCTCGAACGGGGTCTGGGGACGTCGGTGGTGGAGCGCTCGACCCGCGGGGTGCGGCTGACCGAGGCCGGGCGGCTGCTGGTGGAGGCGTCCACCGCGATCTCCGCCGAACTGCGGAACGCCCAGGAGCGGATCGGCCGGCTCGGCGCGGCCCGGCCCCGGCTCACCCTCGCCACCTTCACCAGCGGCGGGCGGCACCTGCTGCCGGTGGCGCTGGCCCGGTTCGCGGCCGAGCACCCGGAGGTCGAGCTGCGGATCGTGGAGCGGGAGCCCGAGGACAGCCTGCCGATGGTCCGCGAGGGCACCGCCGACCTCGCCCTCGCCTACCACTTCGACGGGCCGCTGCCGGTGCTCACCGGGGACCGCTCCGGGCTGGACTGGACGCCGCTGATGGACGACCCGCTCGCGGTGGTGCTGCCGGACGGGCACCGGCTGGCCGGCCGGGAGGCCCTGGACCTGGCCGAACTCGCCGACGACCGCTGGGTGCTGGGCTGTCTGAAGACGGAGGCCTTCCTGCACCGGCAGGCGGCGCTGGCGGGGTTCGAGCTCCGGGTGGCGGGCTCCACCACCGACTACTTCTTCGCCCGCACCCTGGTCGCGGCAGGCGTCGGGGTCTCCCTGGTGCCGTCCGTGGCGCTCGAACCCGTGCTGCCCGGCACCCGGGCGGTGCCGGTGCGCCCGCCGAGGCCGGCCCGGCACTTCGGGATCGCGCTGGCCCGGCGCGGCAGCCCGCAGCCCTACGCCGAGGCGCTGGCCCGGCTGCTGGGCGAGCAGGCGGCCCCCGCGAAGCCCGTCGGCGCCTGAGCCGTGGAGCGGGTCCGGGGGTGGCCTACGATGATGCGTCGCGTTCTTGTTGTGTCCCCTTCATCTGAAGGATGCTCAGGCGCACCATCCTTCTGCTCGGGCGGGGAACGACCGTCCACCGAACCTCCGACAAGGGGACAGCCACCCGTGAACGCACGCCGTACCTTCGCCGGTACCCTCGCCGCCGCGCTGCTCGCCGCAGCCGCCCTGATATCGGTGCAGTCGGCCGACGCCGCGACCGGGCCCGCCGACCTGCCGTTCGGCTCGGCCACCACCGTCGGCCTGCACAACACCTACGACCCGGCGGCCTTCGGCTACCTCGCCCAGGGCCTCGACACCGGCACCGGCATGATCGAGCTGGACGCGTGGACGGACACCGTCACCAAGGAGTGGAAGGTCAGCCACTCCAACCCGCTCGGCAACGCCAACAACTGCGTCACCGCGAGCACCCCCGCCCAGCTCTACACCGGCAGCGCCAACAAGAACCTGGAGACCTGCCTGGACGACGTCCGGGTCTGGCTCGGCGCCCACCCCGGCGCCGGACCGCTGGTGGTCAAGCTGGAGCTCAAGGGCGGCTTCGCCGCCAACCGCGGCATGGGCCCCGCCCAGCTCGACTCGCTGATCGCCGCGCACCTCGGCCCGGCCGTCTTCCGCCCGGCCGACCTGCTCGCCAAGCCCGGCGGTGGCTCCTACCCGACCGCCGACGAGGCGGCCCGGGCCGGCAACTGGCCGACCCGGGCGTCGCTCGCCGGGCGGGTGCTGCTGTACCTCCTCCCCGGCACGGTCGAGGAGGGCAACCCCTTCGACACCCTGCACACCGACGTCGAGTACGGTCGGCACCTGCGCGACCTGGCCGCCGCCGGCCGGATCGGCAACGCCCAGGCCTTCCCCGCCGTCCACGGCGCCGCCGCCGGCGACCCGCGCGGCAAGTACGGCGAGGCCGCGATCCGCCCGTGGTTCGTGCTCTTCGACGGTGACGCCGCCGCCTACACCGGCGGCGGGATCGACACCGCCTGGTACGACAGCCGGCACTACCTGCTGGTGCTGACCGACGCCCACAACGTCGCCCCGGCGATCAGCGCCACCGACCCCACCGTCGACCAGGCCCGCAGCCGCACCGAGCAACTGGCCCGCGCGCACGCCAGCATCGTCTCCAGCGACTGGCGTCGGCTCCCCGCCGTCCAGTCCCTGGTACTGGCCCGCGGCTGAGGCTTCGGCCCCGGCCCCTCGGGGGGTGTCCGCCCCCTCCACGAGGGGCCCGGGCCGGGGCGGTCCCACTACGATGAGGCCATGAGCGGCAGCCTTCAGCTATCAGGTGCACATCAGGTGCAACAGCGCGACGGCGCCGAGCGGCTGGACACCGCCGCCGGCATCCTCGCGCTGCTCGCCGACCGCACCCGGCTGGCGCTGCTGCAGCGGCTGGGTGAGGGCGAGGCCGACGTGACCACGCTGACCGAGGCGTGCGGCGCCGCCCGGCCGTCGGTCAGCCAGCACCTCGGCAAGCTCCGGCTGGCCGGGCTGGTCACCGCCCGCAAGGACGGCCGCCACGTCGTCTACGCGCTGCGCCACGGCCACCTCCGACGCCTGGTCAACGAGGCGCTGAACGTCGCCGACCACCAGATCAGCGGGCTGCCCCCGCACGACTGACCCCCCGTCCTCCCTGCTGCTCATCGCTCGCCTCCCGTTTCGCCTCCCGTTTCGCCTGCCGTTCGCCTGCCGTTTCGCCTGCCGGGGTGGGCGGCGGTCCGCGCAACAGGTGCACGCGTACGCACATGTTGTCCTATGCTGGATGCGTCGTCCTGCCGCGCCGAGCCCGAGCGGGGTCCCCGATGCTGTCCGTCCTGCGCGATCGCGCCTATCTGCACCTGTTCACCGCGCACCTCCTCGCCCTGGTGGGCACCGGGCTGGCGACGGTCGCCCTCGGACTGCTCGCCTACGACCTCGCCGGTGCGGACGCCGGTGCGGTGCTCGGCACGGCGCTGGCGATCAAGATGCTCGCCTACGTCGGAATCGCCCCGCTCGTCACCGCGCTGGCGCACCGGATCCCGCGCCGCCGGCTGATGGTCGGCTCGGACGCCACCCGGCTCGCCGCCGCGCTCGCCCTGCCCTTCGTCACCCAGGTCTGGCAGGTCTACGGCCTGATATTCGTCCTGCAGTGCGCCTCGGCGGCCTTCACCCCGGCGTTCCAGTCGGTGATCCCCGAGGTGCTGCCGAAGGAGCGCGACTACACCAGGGCGCTGTCCCTCTCCCGGCTGGCGTACGACACGGAGAGCCTGGTCAGCCCGCTGCTCGCGGCCGGGCTGCTCACCCTGGTCGGCTACCACTGGCTGTTCTGGGGCACCGCCGCCGGCTTCCTCGGCTCCGCGGCCCTGGTCGCCACGGCGGCCCTGCCCGGGCCGGCGCAGGCCGGACGCCCCACCACCGACGGCGTGTTCAACCGTGCCGCCCGGGGCACCCGGCTCTTCCTGGCGGTGCCCCGGCTGCGGGCCCTGCTCGCCCTCGACCTCGCGGTCGCCGCCGCCGGCGCCATGGTGATCGTCAACACCGTGGTGTACGTCCGCGACCGGCTCGACCGCCCGGCGGGCGACGTGGCGCTCGCCCTCGGCGCCTACGGTGCGGGCTCCATGGCCGTCGCCCTGCTGCTGCCGAGGGTGCTGGACCGGGTGGACGACCGGACGGTCATGCTCCCGGCGGCGTTCGCCGTCGTCGCCCTGTTCGCGGTCCTCGCCGCCATCACGCAGGCAGGCCCGGCCGCCTGGCGCTGGCCCGCCCTGCTGGCGGTCTGGGCGGCCTTCGGTGCGGCCGGCTCGCTCATCCTGACCCCCACCGGGCGCGTCCTGCGCGACTCGGTGGCCGCGGCGGACCTGCCCGCCGTCTTCGCCGCCCAGTTCTCCCTCTCGCACGGCTGCTGGCTGCTCACCTACCCCCTGGCCGGCCGCCTCGGCGCCGCGGCCGGGCTCACCACGGCGACGGCCGTCCTCGGCGCACTCGCCCTGGCCTCAGGCGTACTGGCGGCCCGCACCTGGCACCTGCTCCCGCCCGGCCCCGCCCCCACTCCGGCGGCGGCGACACGACCCGCCCCCGACCGGCGGGACGCCCCCGCGACGGGCTGAGTTCCTACGCGCGGATCGCCCCGGTGTCAAGGGCGTTGGGGTGATCCGACGTTTCCCCGCGGTACCCGGGTCCGGAGCGGCAGGCTGGTCGGCATGACGAACGAGAGCGAAGTCCAGAGCCGCGGACTGGCCCCGGAGGAGTTCGAGCTGCCCGTGGAGGTGGTCGAGCGGATCAGGCACGCGTGCGCGCTGCTGGGCATCGAGGTGGCGCCGACGCACGCCGGGCCCGGTTTGGTGCTGTGGCGCGAGCCGTGGAAGCCGGGCACCGTCGCCGAGGTCGTCCAGTTCTCCTGGTACGCGTCCGGGCAGCTCCTGGACGCCTGCGAGGCGAACCGCGACACGGGACCGGCGGAGGAACTGTACGACGTCACCGGGCACCTGGAGGAGACGGTGGCGGACGTGCTGCGCCTCACCGGCCTGGACGTCCGCCGCGACCCGTACACCCGCGAGTGGGGAGTCCACGGCATCATCGGCCCACCGCCGGCCTGAGCCGGAAGGGGCGGCCCGCATGTAACGCGTGCGGGCCGTCGACCGTTGCCCCGTACGGTAGACGACGACTCGGAACGCCTCGGCGAACGCGCGTCCGCCGAACTGCTGAGCCAGAGAGTGGAGGAGGTGCCGGCCCGGGGAGGCCGGCGGCGGGGTCTGCCGACCCGCCTACAGGGCGTCGATCGCGTCGCCCAGCTGTGCGGCGGTAGGCCGGTCATTCGATGCCGGTACGAGCGCGGCGGCGAGCACGGCGAGCAGCTCGGGCCACACCGTCGAGGTCGCGAGCGGGATGGTGCCGGTACCGATGGCAACTCGCAGGTCAGACGTCCCGACAGTAGACGGGTCAAGGCCTGCCAGCTGGTAGTTCAGAGGCCACGCGCCGGTGGCCGCAGCCCACAGTGATGCCGCGAGAGCGTAGACGTCGCTCGCGTACGTGGGTACCGGGCTCCGGCCGATGCCGAGCGGGGCGGCGAGTTCGGGGGCTTCCAGGTGGGCCAGGCCCCCGGTGAACGGTGTGTTGAGTTCCGGCTCGGACAGCTGGCGCGGACCTTGGGCGTTCGTGAGGTCGATCAGGCGCGGCCCGCTTTCGGTGTGGATGCAGTGGGCGGCCTGCAGGTCGCCGTGGACCCATCCGAGATGGTGAAGCTCGGCGACGGCCCGGCAGTAGTGCGCTGCGGCGGCGCGCATGTCGAGTTGCCCGGGGGTAGGCAGGTCGGCGCCGTAGCGGGCGGCGCGGAACAGAGTGGCGGTCGAGGGGCCGTCGAACCAGGGGGCGACAGTGAAAGTACCGCCGTCGATCAGTGGGCTGCGCGGGTTGCGGGTCTGTGCTCCGATGGCCTCCAGGGCCGCGACCTCGCGACGGGCGGCGATCAGCCCGGCCCGGTCGGGGATCTTGACGGCGAGGCGCTGCCCGGGGGCGGCGACGGGGCCACCGGTGGCGGTGACGCGCCAGACCTGGATGCCGCGCCGGTCGGTGACCAGCTCGGCCTCCTCAAGGGCGCCGGTGTGCTGCTCGAGAGCGGTGCGGATGCGGTCGGTCATGTCGGGTCCTTCTGTTCGGTGGCCCACGCCTTGACGGTCGGCCAGGAGGACAGGGCCGTGGCCATGCTGGTCGGCAGGCCGGTGACGGGTGCGAGGACGTCTTGGCC
This sequence comes from Kitasatospora sp. NPDC058170, assembly GCF_042883905.1. NCBI lineage: Bacteria > Bacillati > Actinomycetota > Actinomycetes > Kitasatosporales > Streptomycetaceae > Kitasatospora > Kitasatospora sp. NPDC058170. Next base: position 63,595 of record NZ_JBHVUV010000026.1, on the reverse strand, counting down.
GCGGTCGTGGACAGTCGCGACGATGTGAGCCAGTCCCGGGGTGTTGTCCAGAAATCCAGGGTCGCGCGAGCGGACTGCTGGGCGCAGCGAGAGGAAGGTGATCGGCGGGACGGGCAGCGGGCGGCCGTCCCGGCCGGTGTCGACCTCTCCGGCCCAGAACTTGCCGACCATGAGCCCGGCAGGAGCGTAGAGGTGTTTCAAGGCCCAGTGCGGCCAGTCGACGGCGCTGCGCCCGGCGTCGAGGACGGCGATGTTCTCGCAGGTGAGGTGACCGCGCGGTCGGACGGCGAGGGAGCGAACGACCTCGGCCGCATGGACCGCGGCGGCGAACACGGCGGCTTCGATCTCGGTGGTGGTGGCGCCAGGGGTGGTGGTGTAGGTGGTCCAACTGGTGAGGCCGCGGGCGATGGACGGGGAGAGGTAGGGGCAGTGGGCGGCGGTGGCCTGAACGTAGGCGGCCGTGCCGTCGGGCGGCGTGGTGGAGCGTGCACAGGCGAGGCGCAGAGCCCCGGTCGGCGGCCGGGGCTCCGGGTGCGGGGTGATCGTCACTCGGCGGAGGGGACGGCCGGTTCGGCGTGCGGGAGGGCCTCGGGGGAGCACTTCCACGACGCCCACACCTCGCCCGTCTCGCGGTATCGGGAGTGGGTGGCGGTGTCGACGGCGCCGCTCTCGTCGGTGAACCACACCTCGGGCAGTGGGCCGTACGCCTCGTCGTAGGCGGTGACCCACAGGATACGGCCCTGGCCGGCGCCCTCGATGTGGGCGAGGGGGCGCCCGGCATGGGCGGTGGTGAACTCGGCGTGCGCCTGGCTGTCCTTGGCGAGAGCGTGCCACACGGCGTCGATCGCGCCGGAGAACATCTCGGGGGCGGTGCCGCCGACAGCGAGGCGGCGGCCGGCGATGCTGAGGAACCTGCCGAGTTCGGTGATCTCGATGGTGTCGTTCATGCGATCCTCCGACGGGTGTTGGTGGTGCCCGCCGGACCGGGGGGTCGGGCGGGATGGTGCACGGGCGGCGTGCGCGAGCCGTACGTGCCACCGCCCGGTGACCCAGCAGGCAGGGTGTCGACTCCGGCGGGCGATGTGCATTCAGTCAACCGTGATGAGCACTGAGCGACGAGGCCGGATCGCAGGACACTTCACCGGACATCTCCGCGGCCGGGTTGCGGTCGCTCGCTGCCAACCTGGGGTGGTGGATACGGTGGGTGGTGTGGGGGGAGGCCCATGTCCGAACAGGCAAGCGGAAACCGGCGGTTCGTCGCGGCAAGAGTCGAACGGGGCTGGCACACGCAACAGGATTTCGCGGACGCGTACGACGCCAGGGCCGAGTCGCTCGGCGAGAAGGCCCGCATCTCCGTCCGCCAGGTCCGGCGCTGGGAGGCCGGCCGGTCCGCGTGGCCCAACCGGGATGCCCGCCGGGTGCTGGACTCGATGTTCGGAGTGCCGGTGGAGGAGCTCGGGTTCGTTCGTCCGCCCCGACCGACCGGCCGGGCGGCGCCCGACATCGAGCAGCGCCCAGACGTGGACAAGAAGGTGCTGCGTCGTGCCTTCCCGGGCGGCGGCCTCGCCGCGGCAGCGTCGGTCCTCGACCTCGCAGCCCTGGAACACCTCACTGCTGCCAGCCGTGATGCCCGCCGGTACAGCGACGGTCGGCTCGTCGAACACCTCCGAGCAGCCTTGGACGAGACCGCCCACACCGACGGCACGGCAGGCCCGCACCAGGCGCTGCCGACCGCCCTCGGCTTGATCGCCGCCATCAACTCCAGCGCCCGCGAGGCCGACCCCGGCATCCGCCACCAACTCCTCCATGTCGGTGCCCGCGCCGCCGAACTCGTGGCGTGGCTGCACCGTGATGCCGGGGCGCCTCCGCAAGCCACCGCCTACTGGCACGCCCAGGCGAAGGAATGGGCAACCCTGGTCGGCGACGGAGCGATGCATGCCTACGTCCTGCTGCGCCAGGCCCAGGCGACCGACCGTGCCGACGCGGTGCGCATGCTCGACCTTGCTCGCGCCGCGACCGGCGGCCCGTGGTCCCTGCCCCCGCGCCCCCGTGCCGAGGCGTATCAACAGGAGGCTCGTGCACTCGCGCTCACCGGCGCCAGTGGTGACGAGGTCGCCCGCGTCCTCGACCTCGCCCACGACGCCCTCGACCGGGCTTCCCCGGCCGACGCGGAGCCCACCTGCACCGGCCCGCTCGGTGACAGTTACACCGCGGAGCGGCTCATGGTGCAGAGTGCTGTCTGCTATCGCGAGGCCCACCAACCCGAACTGGCCGTCGGTCTGTTCCGGCAGTACCTTGCGGGCAGCTCCTTCGCGCCGCGCGACCGGGCGTTCTTCACCGCCCAGTTGTCCGGCACCCTTGTCGAGGCCGGAGAGCCGGACGAGGCGGCGGTGGTCGCTCTCCAGGCCTTTGAGCTCGCCGCCGGAGCCCGCTACGGACAGGCCCTCGCCGAACTCCGTCGGACCGCCGGGACGTTGGAGCCGTGGAATCGGCGCCCGGCGGTACGGGAACTGGAAGCTCGGCTGCTGGCGGTCACAGTGGCTTAGGGGCGAGGAACTCCCGGACCCGGGTGATCACCTGATGTTGCCACGCCTGTGACTGCGGGGCCAGGTACTGCGGATCGTCATGGACTGCGAACCCGTGCTGCGCGCCGTCGAGTTCGAGCAGTTCGGTGGTTCCGCCGAACATGGGCCGGTGTCGGTGGGTGGACTCGATCGGCACGAAGGTATCCTTCGTGCCGTGGACGAGCAGCGCGGGGGCGCGGACGGCTGCGAGGATCGCCGGGGTATCGAGGTGGAGTACCTCGTTGAGGAGAGCGCGGTTCAGCTCGAAAGGCGACTTCTCGGTGTAGCCCTGCTTGTCGAGGAGGGCCGCCATGTCCTCGGAGAGGTAGTCGTCCGTCCAGCCGGGCCGGGTGGTGACGTAGCGCTCCCGGTAGTCCAGCCGGGGGTTCAGGAGGACGAGCCGGCCGACGTCGTCGGGGTGGTGTGCGGCGTGCAGGGCCGCCGCGCCGCCGGAGAACGAGGCGGCGATGACGTGGACCGGGCCGGTGGCTCCGGCGTGCGCCCGCAGGTGGTCGCCGGCTGCCCGGATGTCGTTGGCGACGGACGCGATGGTCAGTTCCGACTCCCGGCCGGCGCTCAGTCCGTGGGTGCGAAGGTCGAACCGGAGGCCGGCGACCCCGCTTTCGGCAAGGCCGGCGGCGAGACGAGTGAAGAAGCCGCCCTCCTCGCGGGTGACGCCGGAGCCGTGGACCAGTACCGCGAGCGCTCCGGCCACGGGGGTCGGTGGAGAGCTGATCGTTCCGGAGAGCGCAGTGCCGTCGAGGGATCGGAATGCCGTCTGGTGATCAACCATGTACTGATGGTAGCCAGTTGCCATCAGGTCGGGAGCATTGATTCGTCGCGTCGGCAGGTCGGGCCGCAGGCCGGGGCGGTCGGTGCTGTTCGGGTGGCGGGGGGCGGTGGGTGGTGCGGCGGGGAGGGGTAGTAGGTTTCTCTTCGGAACTGAGACAGTCTCGAAAGGGAACTCGCATGCCGCAGCAGACCTGGACCGCCGTCGACGACTACTTCAACGACCTGCTGGTCGAGCAGGACGACGCCCTGCTGGCCGCCGTGGCGGACAGCGCGGCGGCCGGCCTTCCGCCGCACCAGGTGGCGCCCAACCAGGGGAAGTTGCTCAACCTGCTCGCCCGGGTCCACGGCGCCCGCCGGATCCTGGAGATCGGCACCCTCGGCGGCTACAGCACCATCTGGCTCGCCCGCGCGCTGCCCGAGGGCGGGCGGCTGGTCACCCTGGAGGCCGACGAGCGCTGTGCGGCCGTCGCCGGTGCCAACCTCGCCCGCGCCGGGCTGGCGGAGGTCGTGGAGATCCGGGCCGGCCGGGCGCTGGACACCCTGCCGCTGCTGGAGCGGGAGCAGGCCGGGCCGTTCGACCTGGTCTTCATCGACGCCGACAAGCCCGCCAACCCGGACTACCTGGACTGGGCGCTGCGACTGACCCGGCCGGGCAGCCTGATCATCGGCGACAACGTCGTCCGGGACGGCGCCGTCACCGACTCCGCCAGCGAGGACCCGCGGGTCCAGGGCGTCCGCCGGTTCACCGAACTCGTCGCCGCCCACCCGAGGTTGACGGCCACCGCGCTGCAGACGGTGGGGGAGAAGGGCTACGACGGCTTCGTGCTCGCACTCGTCACGGCCTGAGGCCCGGCGGGCCGCCGGCCGCCCCTCCGGGCATGGTGTGCACCACCATGCCCGGAGGGGCGGCCGGTTGACCATGATTCGAGCCCGGCCGGGGTGTCGCCGGCTCAGAGACCGGACAGCGGGACGGCCGGGTCGGCGAGGGCCTTCGGGTCCACCGCCCGGCCGGAGCGCACCAGTTCGCGGATCGGGTCGGTGACGTCCCAGACGTTGACGTTCATCCCGGCCAGGACCCGGCCGTCGGCGAGCCAGAAGGCGATGAACTCCCGGGTGGCCGGATCGCCCCGGAAGACCACCTGGTCGTAGCCGCCGGGTTCGACGTACCCGGTGTACTCCATGCCCAGCTCGTACTGGTCGGTGAAGAAGTACGGGATCCGGTCGTACACCGCGTCCTGGCCGAGCATCGCGCGGGCGGCGGTCTGCGGCTGGTTGAGCGCGTTGGCCCAGTGCTCGACGCGGATGTGGCGGGCGAACAGCGGGTGGAAGGCGTTGGCGACGTCGCCCGCCGCGTAGATGTCCGGGTCGGAGGTGCGCAGGTGCTCGTCCGTCCGGACGCCGTTCGCGACGTCCAGGCCGGCGGCCTCGGCGAGCACGGTGTCGGGGGCGATCCCGATGCCGACGACCACCGCGTCGGCCGCCACCGTCGTGCCGTCGGCGAGCCGGACGCCGGTGACCCTGCCGCCCTCGCCGACCAACTCCTCGACCTTGGCGCCGAACTGCAGGTCCACACCGTGGTCCCGGTGCAGGTCGGCGAAGACCTGGGCGACCTCCCGGCCGAGGACCCGCAGCAGCGGCAGCTCGGCCGCCTCCAGCACGGTGACCGCGGCGCCCGCGGTACGGGCGGCGGCGGCCGTCTCCAGACCGATCCAGCCCGCGCCGATGACCGCGATCCGGGCTCCGGGCCGCTCGATCACGGCCTTGATCCGGTCGCTGTCCCCGACCCGGCGCAGGTAGAGCACGCCGTCCAGGTCCGCCCCGGGGACCGGGAGCCGGCGCGGCACCGATCCGGTGGTGAGCAGCAGCTTCGCGTACGCGATCCGCCCGTCGTCGGCGAGCGTGACGGTGTGCGCGGCCGGGTCCACGGAGGCGACCGCGGTGCCGAGGCGCAGGGTGACGTTCTGCTCGCCGTACCACTGCGGCGGGTGGACGTGGATCTTCTCGCGCGGGGTCTTGCCGAGCAGGTAGCCCTTGGAGAGCGGCGGCCGCTCGTACGGGCGCTCGTGCTCGTCGCCGATCAGCACGATGCCGCCCCGGTACCCGGCCTCGCGCAGGGCCTCGGCCGCCTTCGCGCCGCCGAGGGAGGCGCCGACGATGACGATCGGGCGTTCGTCCCCGATGCCGTCGGCGCCTTCGGGGGTGTCCGTGGATGTGCCCGTGCTCATGGTGAACTCCTCGCTCTCCGGCCGGAATCACGGACAGCCTGCCGCCGCCCGGCGGGCCTGTCGAGACCACGCCAGGCGCGCCGCGGCAGGCTCCCCCGAACGGGTGAAGCGGGCGGGCGCCGGGTTTGCGCGGCGCGTTCGGTGCTCCGCCGGCGGTGCCGGGGGTTCTGCGCCCTGTGCCCCGGCACTCCGCGCGGTGCGGTCCGATCCGCGCCCCGTGCGCTACGGCGTCATCGCGTCGCGGACCAGCGCGGTGTCCACGAACTGCTCGAAGCGGACGATCCGCGCGCCGCGCACGGTGAAGTGGTGGGCGACCCGAACCGCCAGCGGGCGGCCGGTGGCCTTGTGGACGGCGGTGTAGCGGGCCAGCACGACCACGTTCTCGCCGTCCACGACGTAGTGGTCGTCGTGTGCCGTCCAGCCGTCCCAGTCGGCGGCCAGCCGCTCCATCACCCCGCCGGTGACGCCCTTGGGGGTCCGGTAGGTGCCGGCCAGCGGGAAGCCGGCCATCTCGGTCCACTCGACGTCGTCGGCCAGGGTGGCCCGCAGCGCGGCCAGGTCGCCGCGCGCCGAGGCCAGGTACTGGCGGCGGACCACGTCGGCGGGGGCGGAGGACTCGGCGAACGACGCGGTGGACCGCGGGATCTCGATCATCGCGGCTCAGCCCCAGACCAGCTCGCCCTTGGCGACCTTCGTCCCGAGGTCGACCGCCAGCTTCAACCCGAGGTCCGGGTAGCGGCGTTCCAGCGCCGCCTTCGCCCCGGCCGCGTCCTCGGCCTTTCCGATCTCCGTCTCGAAGGCCCGCAGGTAGTCGCGGGTGTGGGTGATCGCGGTGGTGTCGGTCGGCGCGCCCGCGGTGCGGTGGCCGGCCACCACGAACTGCGGCTCCAGTGCCTCCATGCCGTCCAGCAGGTCGATCCAGGCGGCACGCTGCTGCTGGGTGGCGGTGTCGGCCGTCCACACGTGCAGGCCCTCGAAGAGCAGCACGCCGCCGAGGAGCGCGCCGTGGTGGTGCTGCCAGAGGTAGTGCCGGTCCGGGAGGTGGAAGTCGGCGCCGCGCAGCTCGAAGCGGTGGCCCTCGAAGACGATCTCGTCGCCGTGCAGGACCTCGGGGAGGACCAGCCGGGTGGGCAGCTCGGTGCCGAGGTGTTCCCAGGCCTTGAGCTTGCCCTCGTAGGACTCCTGGATGTGCTCGACGGTGCTGGCGGTGGCCACGAAGCGGGCCTGCGGGAAGGCGTCCTGGACCTCCTCCGCGCCGAAGTAGAAGTCCGGGTCGCCGTGGCTGACGAACACGGTGGTCAGCCGTCGGCCGGAGGCCCGGACCGCCTCGGCCAGCCGCCGCCCGTCGGAGCGGGTGAACCCGGCGTCCACCAGCAGGGCGTCGTTCGGGCCGGTCACCAGCACGGACGTCTTGTTGAGCGAGCTGTCGGGACTGTCGATGACCTGGAAGTCGAGGGAGCTCATGGGGGTCCTTCCTGGGGCCGGCCCGGCGGCCGTGGGCCGGGCACGCGTCGCCGCCCAGCATCGGCGCCCCCGGCGCCGCCCGCACCCCGGGTTGGCCCGACGGGGGGACGCGGCCCTCCGGTGACCAGGGCCGCCGGCGGGCCGCGTCGCCCTGTCGGGGACCGCGGACCCGGCCGAGGAGGGCGGACCCGGCCGGGCGCTCAGACCGCGGCCGCCAGGTGGGCCAGCTTCTCGGCGGTGTCGGTGCCGGGCAGCGGGTTGTACAGCACCACGGTGAGGTCCGGTCGGGCCGGCAGCTTCAGCTGGCTGCTCTCGAAGCTCAGCCGCCCGATCGTCGGGTGCTCGACCTCCTTCACCAGGACGCCGCCCGCCGCCACGTCCTGGCGGGCCCAGAGCGTCCTGAACTCGGGGCTGGTGGCCGAGAGTTCGTCGACCACCTCGCGGAATCCCGGGTTGTCCGGGTGCTCCGAGGCAGCGGCCCGGAACGCGGCGACCACGGACGGGGCGACCCGCTCCCACGGCCCGCTGCCGGCCCGGTAGGCGCGGTCGCGGAAGAAGGCCACCAGGCAGTTGCGGTCCGCCTGCCCGATGTTGAGCGCGAGACGGGCGGTGGCGTTGTGCGCCACGTAGTTCCAGGACCGGTCGAGGATGGCGGCCGGGTTCGGCGCCCAGGAGTCGATCAGCCGCTGCAGCTCCTCGCAGTACGCGGTGTCGACCGGGGCGCTGCTCGGCGGCGGGTTGAGGCCGGCCAGACCGTACAGGTGGCGCCGCTCGGTGTCGTCCAGCCGCAGCACCCGGGAGACCGCGTCGAGGACCCCGCCCGAGACGGTGATGTCCCGCCCCTGCTCCAGCCACTGGTACCAGGACGGGCTGACCCCGGCCAGCACCGCGACCTCCTCGCGGCGCAGCCCCGGGGTGCGGCGGCGGTCGGTGCCGGCCGGAAGCCCGGCTCCGGCGGGGCTGACCCGGGCCCGGCGGCTGATCAGGAACTCACGTAACTCCGGCCGCCGACCGGGCTGCTGGACATCCACGACTGCTCTCCTCACCGCCTGGTGGTGCGACCACCAGGATAGCCAGTGGCTCCCCACGGGCGGGCGCGTCCGGCCAGGCTGGTCGCCATGACCACAACCAGTGAACAGTCCGCCGGCCCGCGGGCGCCGCACGGGGCGGACGACGGACGGCTGGGCGCCCGCGCCGCGCTCACCCTCGCGGTGCTCTGCGGCGCCCAGTTCATCATCGCGCTGGACTTCTCGATCCTGAACGTCGCCCTGCCCAAGCTCGGCAAGGACCTCGGCATGGCGCCGAGCGACCTCCAGTGGGCGGTGACGGCCTTCGCCCTGCCCTCCGGCGGCTTCCTGCTGTTCTTCGGCCGGGCCGCCGACATCTACGGCCGGCGCCGGCTGTTCCTCGGCGGCGTGGCGCTGTTCACCGCCGCCTCGGTGCTGGCCACGCTCGGCTGGAACCCCGGATCCTTCCTCGCCGCCCGCGCCCTGCAGGGGCTCGGCGCGGCCGTGGTGGTCCCGGTCGGGATGTCGCTGCTCACCACGATCTTCCCCGAGGGTCCCCGGCGCAACCGTGCGCTGGCCGTCAACGGCGCGCTGCTGTCGCTGGGCTACACCGTCGGCATGGTGCTCGGCGGCAGCATGACCGAGGGGCTCGGCTGGCGTTCGACGATGGGTCTGCTGGCCGTCGCCGGGGCCCTGGTGGCGATCGCGGCGATGCGGCTGATCACCGAGCCGGGGAGACCGGAGCGGACCGCCCGGCTGGACCTGCCCGGTGCGATGACCGTCACCGCCGGGCTGCTCGCGCTGATCTACGGCGCCTCCGCCGCCTCCGGGGAGCACCCGGACAAGGTGGTGGTGGCGGGTTCGCTGCTGGTCGGTGTGCTGCTGCTGGCCGCGTTCGTGCTGGTGGAGCGGCGGGCGCCGCAGCCGCTGGTCTCGCTGGCCATGCTGCGGCTGCGCGGGGTGGCGTTCGGCAACCTGGGCGGGCTGACCACCTTCGCGATGATGAGCTCGCTGATCTTCCTGCTCACCCTCTACCTCCAGCAGGTGCTCCACCTGTCGGCGCTCTCCACCGGGCTGTTCTTCGGCGCTCAGGGCATCGTCCTGGTGGCCACCGGGATGGGCGCCTCGCGGCTGATCGGCCGACTCGGGGCGAGGACGGTGCTGACCGGCGGCCTCGCGGTGCAGGCGGTCGGGACCTTCGCCCTGCTCGCACTGGTCCGGGCGGACGGTTCGGCCTGGGTGCCGCTGGCGGCGCTGCTGCTGGCCTCGGTGGGCCACATGTCGGCGGTGGTCTCGTACGGGGTGAACGCGACCGCCGGGCTGCCGGACGACATGCAGGGGCTGGCGGGCGGGCTGATCACCAGCGCGCAGCAGATCGGGATCACCATCGGTACGCCGGTGCTGAGCGCGGTCTCCTCCTACCGGCTGGCCCAACAGCAGGACGCCGGAAAGTCGTTCGAGCTGTCACTGCTGGACGGGGTGCGGCTGGGCACGCTGGTGGACGCGGGCGTGGTGCTGCTGATCGCGCTGCTGGTCGGGTTCGGGCTGGCGGGGCGGCGGGAGGGGCGGGGCGGAGGTCGGGCCGCGAAGCCGAGATGACGGCTTGTCAGCCTGACTGATCGTCAAACAACCGTTCGGTTTGTCCTCATGCTGGATGGCGCGCGCATGGCGGGATCATCGCCGGTATGGTGAGGCGCCATGCGCGATCCCGCCACGCGTCCCTCCACGCGTCCCGCCCTCCTCCTTAGCCGCCGCGACGAGCGCCCGTAACGGTCGGCCGGCTCGTCGCGGTGTGCAGAGGCCTGTGCGGCCGGCCGCAAGACGTGAACAGCCCAGGAGGACGAACCCGATGAACACCGACGCGCAGCAGTACGCCCGGCCCGACTTCCCGCTCCAGCTGCCCTCGGGCATGCCGTTCCAGCGCTACCGCCCGTTCCAGGTGATCGACCTGCCGGACCGCACCTGGCCCGGCAAGGCCATCACCCGGGCCCCGCAGTGGTGCGCGGTGGACCTGCGGGACGGCAACCAGGCGCTGATCGACCCGATGGGACCGGGCCGCAAGCTGCGGATGTTCGAACTGCTGGTCGCCATGGGGTACAAGGAGATCGAGGTGGGCTTCCCGTCCGCCAGCCAGACCGACTTCGACTTCTGCCGCCAGCTGATCGAGCAGGACCTGATCCCGGACGACGTGGCGATCCAGGTGCTCACGCCCTGCCGGACCGAGCTGATCGAGCGGACCTTCGAGGCCGTCCGCGGCGCCGGCCGGGCGATCGTGCACCTCTACAACTCCACCTCCACGCTCCAGCGCCGGGTGGTCTTCGGCATGGATCGCCCGCAGATCGCCGGCATCGCCCTGCACGGCGCCCGGGTCTGTGCGGACCTGGCCGAGCGGATGACCGACACCGGGGTGCGGCTGCAGTACTCGCCGGAGTCCTACAGCGGCACCGAGCTGGAGTTCGCGGTGGAGATCTGCAACGCCGTCAACGAGGTCTGGCAGCCGACCCCGGACCGCCGGACGATCGTCAACCTGCCGGCCACGGTGGAGATGGCCACGCCCAACGTGTACGCGGACTCCATCGAGTGGATGCACCGCAACCTGGCCTTCCGCGACGCGGTGGTGCTCTCCGTCCACCCGCACAACGACCGGGGCACGGCCGTCGCGGCCGCCGAACTCGGCTACCTGGCGGGCGCGGACCGGATCGAGGGCTGCCTGTTCGGCAACGGTGAGCGGACCGGCAACGTCTGCCTGGTGACGCTCGGGCTGAACCTGTTCAGCCAGGGCGTCGACCCGATGATCGACTTCTCGGACATCGACCGGATCCGCGACACCGTCGAGTTCTGCAACCAGCTGCCGGTCCACCAGCGCCACCCCTACGGCGGCTCGCTGGTCTACACCGCCTTCTCCGGCTCGCACCAGGACGCCATCAAGAAGGGCTTCCACCACCTCGGCCAGGATGCCGCCGCGGCCGGTGTCGAGGTCGACCGGGCGACCTGGGCGGTGCCGTACCTGCCGATCGACCCGAAGGACGTCGGCCGCTCCTACGAGGCGGTGATCCGGGTCAACTCGCAGTCCGGCAAGGGCGGCGTGGCCCATCTGATGCGCACCGAGCACCAGTTGGACCTGCCGCGCGGGCTGCAGATCGAGTTCTCCCGGGCGGTGCAGGCGCGCACCGACGAGTCCGGCGGCGAGGTCACCCCGGCGGAGCTCTGGGCGATCTTCGTCGAGGAGTACCTGCCGGCCGGCTCGCCGGAGGCGGGACCGCTGGCGGCCGGTGCCAAGGAGTGGGGCCGGATGGCGCTGCTCGCCCACCGGACCTCGGCCGTGGTGGACGAGAAGGACGCCCTCGTGGTGGACCTGCGGCTGGACGGCGCCGAGCGGCGGCTGGAGGCCGCCGGCAACGGCCCGATCGACGCCTTCGTCGCCGGGCTGGCCGACCTCGGCATCGACGTCCGGGTGCACGACTACGCGGAGCACGCGCTGTCCGCCGGCGGCGACGCGCGGGCGGCCGCCTATGTGGAGTGCGCGGTGGACGGCCGGGCGTTCTGGGGCGTCGGGATCGACTCCAGCATCGTCACCGCCTCGCTGAAGGCCCTGGTGTCGGCCGTGAACCGGGGCTTCCGGGACTGACCGGTCCGACCGCATGGTCCGGGTGCGTCCCCGCCTCCGATCCTGGACCCGACTCCGACTCCGACCCTGACCCCGGCCCCGCCGCCCCGCCCGCGCCCGCCGCGGGACCGGGGGGTCCGGGGTGTGCGGGCGGGGTCGGCCCGGGCCGTGCGGCCAGCGCCTCGTTGACGTCCTCCAGGGTCTGCCCGTTGACCCGCGGCCCGAGCAGGCCGATGTCCAGCGCGATCGCCACCAGGGTCGCGGCCACCACCGCGAACAGCACGTCGGCGCCGGAGCGCTCCAGCAGCGGCACCATCAGGAAGGGCATCGCGGCGGTGGCGATCCGGGAGAGCGAGTAGGTGGCGGCGACGGCCGCGACCCGGTGGGTGGTCGGGAAGATCTCCGCCTGGTAGACGTGGTACCCGTTGGAGAAGACGTTGCTCACGGCGGTGTAGCAGACCCCCGCCGCGATGATCGCCGGCGCGCCGGAGGCGTGGCCGAAGGCGAGGCCCGAAACGGCCATGCCGAGGGCGGCGCCGACGATCAGGAACTTGCGCTCGACGCGCTCGATCAGGGGGATGGAGATCAGCGAGCCGAGCGGGTAGCCGGCGAAGGTCAGCGCGCTGAAGAGCAGCGAACTGACGATCGAGTAGCCCTTGGTGGCGAGCACCAGCGGCGCGATGGTGCCGAAGCCGTAGCCGCCGAAGGCCTGGAGCAGGTGGAACACCGCCATCATCGCGACCCGCTTGCGGTGGACCGGCTCCAGGCGTCTGCGGGCCTCGGCCCGGACCGGCTCGCCGCTCGCCGGTGTGGCCTTCGCCGGTTCGCCGCCCTTCGCGGGAGCCGGGATGCGCGCGCCGGAGCCGGCGGCACCGGCCTCGCTCTTCGGCCGGTCCGGCACCTCGGCGGCGGTACCGGCCCCGGTGACGCCCGCCTCGGCCTCCAGACGGCGCAGCACCTCGTCCGCCTCGGCGGTGCGGCCGACCGAGGCGAGCCAGCGCGGGGACTCCACCAGATGGCGGCGCAGGGCCAGCACGATCAGCCCGCCGGCCGAGCCGATCAGGAACAGCCAGCGCCAGCCGTCCACCCCGAGCGGCTTCAGCGGCACCAGCCAGCGGGCGGTGAGGCCGACGGCGGGCACGCCGAAGAAGGCGACGGTGTACGCCCAGGCCGTCCAGCGGCCGCGGGCCCGGGCCGGGAGCAGGTCGCTCAGGTAGGCGTCCGCCAGTGGCAGCACCGGCCCGATGCCCAGGCCCGCCAGCAGTCGGGCGGCGATCAGTTGGGGCACCCCGTCGGTGAGCGCCCCCACGGCGGAGAACACCGTGTAGACGCAGACCCCCAGCAGCAGCGCCCGCCGCCGTCCGAGCCGGTCGGAGAGCCGGCCGACGGCCAGCACACCGATGAACATGCCGACGAACACGGAGGCCAGCACCGCCGAGACCTCGGTGCGGTCCAGGTGGTACCGCTCCCTCATCACGGCGCCGAGCACGCCGGACATGAAGATCTCGTACATGTCGAAGAACATGGCGAGGCCCACGGTCAGGACCAGCCGGCGGTGCGTACGGGTCAGCGGCAGGCGGTTCATCCGCGCCGCGATCAGGGCGGGCCCGTTCACGGCGGGCGCGTTGACGGCCATGGCTCGATCCTCCGGGGGTGTGGGGCGCGGTCGGGCGGGGGAGGGTCAGCTCTCCTCGGGCTCGGTCCACTTGATCGAGCAGCCGATCGAGGCGCGGTGCGGCTCGGGGACGGCGCGGCCGGCCAGGACGGCGGTGACGGCGGCGCGCATCCGGGCGCCGTCCACGGGTTCGCCGTTGCCGGGGCGGGAGTCGTCGACGGCCCCGCGGTAGGCGAGCCGGAGTTCGGCGTCGTAGAGGAAGAAGTCCGGGGTGCAGGCCGCCCCGTAGGCCCGGGCGACGTCCTGGCCGGCGTCGATCAGGTAGGGGAACGTCCAGCCGGTGCGGCCGAGTTGGGCCTTCAGGCCGATGGCGTCGTCGTCCGGGGCGATGCCGGTGTCGTTGCTGCACACGGCGACCACGGCGATTTGCGGGAACTCCTCGGCGAGCGCGGTGAGCGCGGGCTCGATGTGCCGGACGAACGGGCAGTGGTTGGACAGGAAGGCGACCAGCAGGGCGTCGGCGGGTACCAGGTCGTCGCGCCGGACGGTGCCGCCGGTGACCGAGGGCAGGGCGAAGTCGGGCGCGGGCGTGCCGATGGGCACCATCTGGGAGGAGACGGGCATCGCGGGGCCTCTCGTGCTGAACGGGCGAGGGAGGGACGGGCGAGGGGAGGGGACGGGCGGGCGCGCCCGGGGGAAGCGCGCCCGCCCGAGTCGTGGCGGGGGGGGGCCCGGCCCCGGCCCGGACCCCCCCCCCCGGCGCACACCGCCCCCGCCCCCCCAGGGGGTGGCGCGGGGGGGGGGGGGGGGGGGGGGGGGGGGGCGCCCCGGGGGCCCGCGCGCCCGCCCGTGTCGGGGGGGCGGCTGCCCGGCCGCGGCCGGCCAGCCGCCGTCGGTCAGCAGCAGCGGCCGGCGCCAGTCGGTGTCGCGGGAGTCGTGCACCACCTCGACGTACATCCCGTCCGGGTCGCGGACGAAGAAGTAGTCGACCAGGGTGCGGCCCCGGGCGATCTCGGTGACCTCGCCGATGCCGGCCGCGACGACCGCGGCGCGGGTGGCGGCCAGGTCGTCCACGGTGAAGCCGAAGTGCTTGACCCCGGTCTCCGGCAGGTTGTTGCCGACGGTGAAGACCGGCGGCTCGGTGCCGTCGTCGTTGCGGTAGTGGAACAGCTCCAGCACCCAGCCCTCGTCGAGCTGGAGGTGGGTGATGGTCAGCGACTTGTCGTGCTTGACCCACTCGGCGATCAGCCGGAAGCCGAAGTAGCCGTAGAAGGCCTTGGAGGCCTCCAGGTCGCCGACGGTGATCGCGGTGTGGTGCGGCCGGAAGGTGCCGGCCGGGGCGGGATCGGTCATGGGTGTGCCTTCCGTTCAAGGGGGTTGACGGCCAGAGGGGGACGACGGGACGGCAGGACAGCAGCTCGGGCGAGGCGGCCGGACCGGCCGGACTGCCGCCGGCTCAGCGGGCGAGTCCGGCGGCGGAGTGCAGCACCTCCAGGAACTCGATCCGCGGCGGACCGGTCACGTACGGGACGTGCTCGGCGCCGAACCGCTTGGTCTCGACGTTCGCCCGGTGCTCCAGGAACGCCGCGTGGTCGCGGTAGATCTCGTAGAACACCCGGGCCTGCGGCTCGCCGTCGATCCGGTGGACGGCGTAGCCGACCAGGCCGGGCTCGTGGGCGGCCTCGCCGATCCGCCAGGCCGCCAGTGCGTCGAACCGCTCCTCGTGCCCGGGTCGGACGTCGAAGCGGGCCACCACCGCGTACACCGCCGCGCCCTCAGCCGGCCGTACCGGCGGAGGCCAGCTGAGGGAAGCCGCCCTCGTAGCGCACACCGCGCGCCAACTCGTCCTCGTTGCTGGCGATGCAGGCCTCCAGCGCCACCGTCCAGTCCTCCTTGAGGCCGTTGCGGCGGGCGGTGGCGAGGATCTGCCGCAGCGGGTTGATGTGCGCCTCGGACAGGCCGCGCAGGCTGCCGATCTGATCCGGAGTCACATCCTGCTGGAAGGCGGCGGGCAGCGGGCGGCCGGCCACCTTGAAGTTGAGGATGGTGCGGATGCACTTCTCGCAGCGGCCGCAGTTGGCGTCCTTGCGCTCGCCCTGCCAGCAGACCCGCAGATTGTCCGCGCCCTGCGGCCAGAGCCGCGACAGCCCGTCGACCTTGTCGCTGCGGTCCACGCCGGCCGCGTCGTGGTGGATCCGCAGCCGGCCGCTGGAGAGCATCCCGTCGGTCAGGGGGTTGGAGCCCCACGGCAGCACCAGCGAGCCGTACGGCTCCGAGCTGGCGATCAGCCCGTGCCGGTAGCGGCCGGCGAACAGGCTGAGCACCGAGACCATGCCGGTGCCGAAGGCGTCCTCCCAGTCGTTGAGGTCGCTGTGCCACAGGGAGCGGAAGTTGGTGGCGACCGGGATCAGGTCGACGCCGACCGAGGCCAGCAGCGGCACGCTGCGCCGGTGCAGCGACCAGTACGCCTCGCCGTCGGTGAGGGGGATGTCGAAGCCGTGCACCATCACGGCGGCGGTGAGGTCGAGCGAGGCGCGCCCGGCGCTCTTCTTGGTGTGGCGCACGGTGGTGAAGGCGCTGTCCACCCCGCCGGAGAAGGTCTGGATCGCCGAGCGGTCGTCCGGGGTGTCCGGGTCGGCGACCTCCTGGTCGGCGGAGAGTGCGATCGGGGTGTACCGGTCGGGGCGCCACTGGGCCCAGGCGGCCTGGAACTCCTCCAGGTTCTCCAGCAGGCTTGCCGAGACCGGGCCTTCGGAGTGCAGGCTCTCGCCCCGGCGGATCGACGCGAACAGGGCCGCGAGCAGGAAGGTGTCCGCGGTGTCGGCCAGCCGGTCGGCGAACTCCTCGGGGATGCGGTACCAGAGCCGGTCCGCGGCGCCGCCGTCCGCGCCGGTCACCTGGACGGAGAGCTCCAGGAACCCGTCGGCGGTGGTGCGTTCGATCGGTCCGATCCTCATGCCTGGTCTCCTTCGGGGGTGGTGGCCGGTGCGGGCGGCTGGATGAGTTCGACGATGTTGCCGTCGGGGTCGCGCAGGTACAGGAAGCCGGTGCCGGCCGCGGCGGCGGGCCGGTCGACCACCACCGGGCCCTCGCCGACCACGGGCACCCCGCGGTCGGCCAACTCCTTGGCGGCGGCGGCCAGGTCGGGGACCCGGAAGGCGATGTGCCGCCAGCCGACGGCGTTGGCGGGCGCGCCGGGCGCGGCCGGGTGGACCGCCCGGTACTGGGTGAGCTCCAGCACGACCTCCGCGCCCGGCACCAGCAGGTGCACGGTGACCGCGGTGGCGCCGGGGACGCCGACCCCGGCGGCGAACCGCTCGGAGTCGAGGTCGAGCCGCTTGAGCGTCCGGGCGCCGAAGACGTCCTGGTAGAACGCCTCCAGCCGGTCCAACTGGTCGGTGACCAGGGAGACATGGAGCAAAGCCTGGGTCTGGATCGCCATCACGCCACCGCCCTGGCCAGGCCGCGCGGGCCCGGACCTGTCTCGAACGCCGGGTCCAGCGCGGGTAGTTGCCCGGCCATCCGGGCCCGGCGGCGCTGGTCGAGGAAGCCCAGGAACGCCCGGCCGGCGCCGGAGGGCAGGCCCAGCCGGAAGGAGTCGACCACCCACTCCTGGAGCACGTCCCCGCGGGCGGGCCGGACGCCCGGGGTGGCCGCGCCCGCCGGATCGGCGATCGCGGCGTGGATCAGTTCGGAGTTGCGCAGCACCTCGGCGAGGTCCGCCCGGGTGGTCGGCCGCGGGGCGGTGAGCGCGGTGTGCGCGTCCGAGATCATCGCCAGCATGTTGTCGTCCTCGGTGAACAGGCTCTTCGCCAGCACCGTGTCGCCCTTGCAGAGGAACACCCCGGCCTTGATGTCGGTGAGCTCCTCGCAGATCGGTGCGTAGGTGGCGTGCACGGAGAGCCGCTCGCGGCAGAGCAGGTCCAGGCTGCGGACGACGGTCGGGTGCTGGAGGTTGGAGTAGTGGATGAAGGCGGCGCCGCGTTCGGCCCGTCCGACGATCACGCCCTCGCCGAGCCGCAGCGGCCCGGCCCCGCCCACGGTGTCCTGGTCGAGGTCCTCGACGTGCTCGATCGCCCGGGGTGCGCCGATCAGGTCGGCGCCGATGTACAGCTGGTGCGGCAGCTCCACCTCGTAGACGGTCGGGGAGGAGGTGCCGGAGGCGCCGCGGCCGCGGTGGTTGTCGGCCCGGCGGTCCTTGGAGAAGTCGGTGACGCAGAGCACCGGGTCCAGGTCGTAGCGGTCGATCAGCTCGCGGACGGCCCGGTGCACCCGGGAGTGCAGGTAGTTGCGGACGAGCACGGTGTGCGAGTCGGCGAACACCTCGGCGACCTCGGCCCGCAGCTCGGGCGTGACCAGGAAGGGTTTCTCCAGCAGGAAGCGGCGGTATCCGGCGCGCCACCACCCGATCAGTGCGGGGGCCAGGCTGCGGCTGGGCAGGCAGAGGTCCACCACGGTGTGCTCCGGTGCGGGCAGCGCCGCGCCGGGCCGGTCGGTGGCGATCGGTGGGTTCAGGCCGTCCGCGCGCAGCAGCCGCTCCAGCTCGGCGCCGGGTCGGCCGGTGTGGTCGATGAAGTGGATCCGGCGCAGGTCGAGGCGGCCCGCGCGGGCCAGCCGGGAGTAGGCCCGGTAGTGCAGCGAACCGGCCTTGCCCGCACCGACGATGACGATGTCCACGGGCGCTACCGGGCCTTCGGGGCCGCGGCGTCGGCGGGCGCCCGGTCGGCCGAACCCGTGGCGGCCGCGGTGGTGGCGTCGGTGGTGGCGGCGGTGGCGGGGGCCTGGACGTGGGCGACCGGGCGGTCGTTGTCCGCCGCGCCGACGTGGAAGGCGAGGTAGCGCAGCCGCTCGGTGCCCACCGAGGCGATCCGGTGGGTGGAACCGCGCGGGATGCGGACGCAGTTGTCCGGGACGAGGTCGAACTGCTCACCGTTGAGGTGGAGTCGGGCCTCGCCCGCGATGATGAAGTAGATCTCGTCGGTCTCCGGGTGGTGGTGCAGCTGACCGCCCTTGCCGGGCTCGGCGCTGGCCATCGCGACCCGCACCACCCGGTTCTCGGGCTGCTCCGCCGCGGCGAACAGCAGCGAGCGCACCACGTCCCCGCCGTAGACGGCCTCGGTGATCGCGGCCACGTCGATCATCGGTTCCACAGGCTGATTCCTTTCCCTGGTGAATTGTTCGGGACCACCGGTCGGAGCGGCGGATCAGAGCAGCTCGCAGGCCTTCATGATCGACTCCAGTTCGGGAATCCGCTCGGCCGGCAGCGGGGTCAGCGGAATGCGCGGGTCGCCGACCTCGAAATGGGCGATCGAGAACGCCTTCTTGAGGGCGATCGGATTCGTCGCGAAATAGACGGCGCGGTAGAATTCGGCGAACTTCAGGTAGAGGTCGCGGGCGGTCAGGAAATCTCCGGCGAGCGCCGCCTCGACGATCGACCGGCTCTGCCGGGGCATGACGTTCGCGGCCACCGAGATGTGGCCGTGGCCGCCGAGCAGCAGGGTGGGCAGCGCGGTGAAGTCGTTGCCGGACAGGACGGCGAAGTCGGCGTCCCGGACGAGGTGCAGCACCCGGCGCAGCCGGACGAGGTCCTGGTTGCCCTCCTTGATGCCGGCGATGTTGGGGTGCCGGGCCAGCTCGCTGACCGATTCGGGGGCGATGTCGACGGTGGTCCGGCCGGGCAGGTTGTGCATCAGCAGCGGCACGGAGAGGGCGTCGGCGACGATCCGGTAGTAGGCGACCAGGCCGCGCTCGGTGGGCGGGTCGAGGTAGGGGGTGAAGGCCAGCACCGCGTCGGCGCCGATCCGTTCGGCCTCCTTGGACAGCTCCAGCGTGCGGGCCAGGTTCTCGGTGCCCATGTCGGGGACGACCAGGGCCCGGCCGGCGGCCTGTTCGACCACGATCTCGGTGATCCGGACCTTCTCGCGGTCGGTGAGCGCGGCGGCCTCGCCGGTCACGCCGTTCGGGGCGAGCCGGGTGACGCCGTTGTCGATCTGGAAGTCGACCAGCCTGCGCAGGGTCGGCTCGTCCAGCTCTCCGTCGGCCTTGAAGGGGGTCAGCAGGGTGGTGAACGCGCCGGTGAAACGGCGCGTGCTCTCGCTCAGCATGCGGCTGCTCCAGGGGTGAGGGGGTGAGGAGGTGACGGGCGGAGAGGGGCGGGGTTCAGCGGGCGCCGGCGGCGACCCGGCGGGCGGCGCCGGCGGGGGCCGTCCGCTGCCAGAGCTCGGCGGCCATCGCGGCCGCGGCGCGGCCGGGCTCGTCGGCGAGTCCGCGTTCCAGCAGCAGGAGTTCGAGGGCGGTGAGGACCGGCAGCAGGTCCAGCGGGGCGACGGCGCCGATGTGGCCGACCCGCAGGATGCGGCCCTTGAGCCCGCCCTGACCGGCCGCGATCCGCAGGCCGAACCGTTCCGGCAGCTGCTCGACCAGTCGCTCGGCCCGCCGGTCCTCGGGCAGCAGGGCCACCGAGAGCGCGGCCGCCTGCGGGGCCCGGGGGAAGGGTTCGAGGCCGAGCGCGGTGAGCCCGGCCCGGCAGACCGCGGCGCACCGGGCGTGCCGCTCCCAGACGTTCTCCAGGCCCTCGGCCTCGATCAGGTCGAGGCCGGCGGCGACCGCGAGCAGCGCCGCGACCGGCGGGGTGTTGGGCACCGTGCGGTCGAGCGCGCTCTCCCGCAGGTGCCGGAAGTTCCAGTACGAGTAGCCCAGGGTGGGCCGCACCCGGTGCCAGGCCTGCTTGCCGACCGAGACGAACGCCGCGCCGGGCGGGCTCATCAGGCCCTTGTGCGAGGCCGTCACCGCGAAGTCGACCCCCCAGGCGTCCTGGAGGAACGGCTCCACGCCGATCGTGGTCATCGAGTCCACCACGACCGTCGCCCCGGCCCGGCGGCCGAGTTCGGCGAGCCCGGCCACGTCGTGGGCGACACCGGTGGAGGTCTCGCAGTGGGTGAGGAAGAGGTGCCGCGGCCGGTGGGCGGCCAGTTCGCGGCGGACGGCCTCCGGGTCGAAGGTCGTGCCGTCGGGCACCTCGTGCAGCCGGACCTCGGCCTGGTGGGTCCGGCACAGCTCGGCCCAGCGGCGCCCGTACTTGCCGGCCGCCAGGACCAGCACCCGGTCGCCGGGGGTGACGGTGTTGACCACCACCGCCTCCAGCGCGCCGCTGCCCGAGGAGGGCAGCATCAGTACCTCGCCGGAGGTGCGGAAGAGGCCCCGCAGGCCCTCGTGGATGCGCCCGTAGAGTTCGCGGAACTCCGGCGAGCGGTGGTGCAGGACGGTGGAGACGGAGGCCAGGCGGACGCCGATCGGGATTCGCGCCGGCCCAGGGGTGAACATGTCGATTTCGCGCACGGCTGCTCCCGGTCGATTTCTTCCGGATGGTGCGGATCAGTGCGGACGAGCTCGGTTCGGCCCAGCCCGGTTCGATGGCTGGGGAAATACTCGCGCCGCCGTTTTCAGAATGTCTGCAGAACGGCCCCGGGCGCAAGGCCCTCCGGATATTCGGGGATTACCCGGAATCACGGGGTGCGGGCGTTTTCGGGCAGACCGGATCCCTGCGGCGGCGGCGGGTGGGAGGGTCGTGTTCCGGCCGTTCGGCCGGGTCGGTCGGCACTCCGGGGAGGCGTCGCACGGGGGGACCGGAGTCCCTTTCGCATCTTGCGTCGCCGGGTGCGGCGGGCGCCAGACCCCCTCGGTCGCGTCTCATATGGCGGACATCCAGGCATGATTGACATGGCGTCAGCACCTGACCCACGATGGAGCCGCCGGTGGGGCCCGGCACCAGGTCATCCGGCCAGGTCGAACCAGCGCAGGGCCGCCGTGGTGGCGGCCGCGGAGAGGACGACGACCAGGAAGGGGGCGCGCAGACGCAGGGCGACCCCGGCCGTCAGGAGTCCCGCGACCCGGGCGTCCAGGCCGACCCGGTGGCCGCTGACGAAGGTCTGCACCGCGATCAGCGCCGCCAGCAGGGCGATCGGCATCGCCTGCGAGACCCTGGCCACCGCCGGGTTCTCCAGGACACGGGCCGGCACGAGCAGGCCGGTGACTTTCAGGACCAGGCAGGCCCCGGCGGCGACGGCGATCCAGATCCAGCTCATCGGTGTTCTCCTCGGCCTTCGGGCACGGGGTCGGGCTTGCGGGCGGGGTCGTAGCCGGAGCCGGGGTCGTGGTCGGGGTCCGGGCCGGGGTTCGGGTCCGGTGAGGGTTGTGCTTCGGGTTCGGGTGCGGACGGAGGAGCAGTGCGGATGAGCAGGGCGCCGAGCGAGGTCAGGCCGGCCACCACGACGGGCAGACCGGAGCCCGCGACCAGCGAGGCGCCGACCGCGACCGCACCGGCCGTCAGGAACAGCGTGCGGTCCGCCCCGGTCCGCAGCCGCGGTGCGACCAGGGCCAGGAAGGCGGCCGAGGAGGCCGCGTCCAGGCCCAGCGTCTTCGGGTCGTCCAGCAGCGAGCCGGCCAGCGCGCCGATCAGGGTGGCGAGGTTCCAGCAGGCGAACACCGCGCCCCCGGTGGCCCAGTAGGCGAGCCGGGCCCGGCCGCGCTCGGGCTGGCCGGCCGCCATCGCCGCGCTCTCGTCGCTCAACAGGTGTGCCATCGGCAGCAGTTCGCTGCGGCTGGGGCGCAACTGCCGGGCCAGGCCAACCCCGTAGAACAGGTTCCGGACGCCCAGCAGCGCGGCGGTCGCGCTCGCCGAGGCGCCGGTGCCGCCCGAGGCGAGCACCCCGACCAGCGCCAGCTGGGAGGAGCCGCCGTACAGCAGCAGTGAGAGTGCCTGGGCCTGCCAGACCGTCAGGCCCGCCGCCACGGCGAGCGCTCCGTACGAGAGTCCGTACGCCCCGACCGCCAGCGCGATTCCGGCGGCGGCCCGCAGGATCGCCGGTCTGTCCCGGGCCGGACCGGTGTCGTTGTGCTGTTCGGTCTCCGTCGCCATGGCCGTACCCCGTTTCCGCGCTCGGCCGCTCCGGCTCAGATGTTGAGACGGAGGTTTACATGTCAAGTCGAGTGCATAAGATGCTACACAGATGTCAACTCAAGGAGTCAAGATGACAACTTCAGTGACCTACGGCGAGCTCCAGTACGGCTGGGAGAAGGCCTACCAGGAGCAGAGCGAAGGCCCCCTCTGGCAGGAGGATCCGATCCCGGTCATCCCGGCCGCGGTCGCCGCCCTCAAGGCACGCGAGGTCAAGACGGTCGTCGACCTCGGCTGCGGGGACGGTCGCAACCTCGCAGCCCTCGCCGACGCCGGCTTCACCGCCCTCGGCGTCGACATCGCCCCGACCGGCCTCGCCCACGCCCGGCGCGTCATCAAGCAGCGCTCCTTCCTGCTGCGCGCCGACGCCACCGGGCTCCCGCTGATCGACGGCTCCGTCGACGCCGTCACCTGCTTCGACGTCTTCGGCCAGGTCCAGGACCCGACCGACCTCGTCACCGAGGCCCGGCGCATCGTCACCCCCGGCGGACTCTTCGTCACCAACGCGTTCACCACCCAGGACGGCACCTACGGCGAGGGTGAGGAGATAGCCCGGCACACCTTCGCCTACAAGGACACCCTCTTCCGCTACTACGAGGAGGAGGACATCCGCGGCCTGTTCGAGAAGTGGGAGATCATCGACCTCGACCGGATCTCCTGGGACGACCCGCCGCACGGCGACTTCCGCCCGTACCCGCACACGCACGACAACTGGGTCGTCTACGCCACCCCGCGCGACTGACCGGCCCCCCGCGGACCTGCTGATGAAACGCGGAACCCGCTGATGGAACGCGGAACCTGCTGATGGAACGCGATGGGAGCACACCCGCCATGTTCTTCCGGCAACACCTCGAACGCTTCGAGACCCTGCTGGGCCTCACACCGATCCGGACGGTCACCATCGACGTCCTCGGCCGGCCCCGCAGGATCCACCTCAAGCTGGAGGGGCAGAACCTGACCGGCTCGGTCAAGGGGCGCACCGCGTACGGCCTGGTGCGCGGCCTCGCCGAGGACGGGCTGCTGCGCCCGGGGGTGGAGCTGCTGGAATCCACCTCCGGCAACCTCGGGGTGGCGCTCGCGAGCATGGCCCGGTACCTGGGCGTGGGGTTCTCGGCCGTGGTCGATCCGATGATCACGGCCGAGTGCCGCCAACGGCTCGCCGAGCTGGGCGCGACCGTCATCACGGTCGACCGGCCCGACCCGGCGGGCGGCTACCTGCTCTCCCGCCTCGCCACGGTCCGCGAACTGGTCGCCACCGACGACCGGTACGTGTGGGCCAACCAGTACGAGAACCCGCGCAACCCGGAGATCCACCGCACCATGACCGGCCCCGAGATCCTCGGCCAACTGCCCGAGCCGCCCGACGCGCTGTTCGCGGCGATCTCCACCGGCGGCACCTTCGCCGGGCTCGCGCAGTACTTCCGGGAGCACAGTCCGCGCACCCGCCTGGTGGCCGTGGACATCAACGGCTCGGTCGCGGTCGGTGGACCGCCCGGCACCCGGCACCTGTCCGGGATCGGCGCCAGCCGCCGGTCCTCGTTCCTGGAGCCGGACATGATCGACCAGGTCGCCTACGCGAGCATCGCCGAGGCCGCCTACTACTGCCGGCTCGTCCTGCAGGAGTCCGGCATCCACCTCGGCGGCTCGTCCGGAGCGGTGCTCGCCGCCTGCGTGCGTTACCTGGCGGCCCACCCGGACACGGTCGAGCCGCTGTGCGTCTGCGCGGACGGCGGGGAGAAGTACCAGAGCACCATCTACAACGACGAGTGGCTCGAATCCATCGGCGAACCGGCTGACCTGCCGGGCGTCCACCGGACACGAACGGCCGCCACCGTGCGGTAGACATGGTCTGCGGCCTCCCCGTGGAGGACACCGGACCAGCCGATGAGGAAGCACGAATGCACGAACTGCCCGATATCCAACGAGCGCTGGAGAGCTACGTCCACGGCGGACCGCGCCCGGACCCGGACGGACCGCGCCGCCTGACCGGCGCGCAGCTGCTCCAGTCCGGCGAACACGCCGTGGCGCGCACCCTGCTGCTGGCCGCCCTCTGCGCCCGGCTCGACGGCGGCACGTCGGACGCCGCCGGGCTGGTCGCGGTCGCCCGCAGCTACGAGGAGGGGTCGTTCCTGTACACCGGGCGGATCATCCCGAGGTTCACCGAGATGATCGCCCTGCTGGACCGCGCGGTGGACGAGCGCTGCCCCCGTACGCTCGTCGAGCTGGCGGACCACCTCAGCCAGGGGTGGCCCGCCTACCCCTCCTCGGTCTTCCCGGCCGCACTCGCCCGACTGGCGGCCGAGCTCGGTTTCACGGACGGCGCCGAGCCGTTCGCCACCACCTCCTTCACCCGCTGGAGACGGGGACTGGAGACGGCGGCGGACGGCCGGGCCGACCTCGCCGCGCCCCTGTTCGACGACTCGCTCGCCCGCTACCGCGCGTACCTCTACCACGCCGACGCGGCCTGGCTCTTCACCGACCTGGTCATCGTCCATCTGATGCAGGGTCAGGAGGGCGACGCAGCTGGGGTGTTCCAGGAACAGGGCCGGTACGTGGAGGAGGTGCTCGCCGACTACCCCGTCACCGGGGACGGCCCGCCGGTGTTCCAGCTCGGCGACGTCCAGAGCGGCGACTACAGCACCTTCGTCGAATCCGTCACCCTGCAGCCCACCGCCCTCACCGAGGCCGACCGGGCGATACTGCGCCGGTACGCCCGGGTCAGCGAACTGCTGCTCTCCGCCGCCCGCTACCGCTCCCAGCGGGACTTCGAGGCCGCCCTCGACCTCTTCTCCTTCGGCTGGACCAGCTTCCCCGACTCCCCGTACCCGCACATCTTCCAGCACCTCGCCGACCGGCTGGCCGGCGCGCCCGGCCGCTGGGGCGCCCAACTCACCGGCTACGCCCGCTGGCACCGGATGCTGCGCTCCGGCCGGGTGCGGCCCACCTCGCCCACCCTGATCGACACCGCCGTCGACCTGCACGACCGGCTCGCCCGGGCCGGCCTCACCAAGCAGGCCGACATCGTGCTGCTCGACGCGGCCATCATCCACGCCGAACTCCACGGCACCACCGCCACGGTGGAGTGGATCAGCCGCTACACCCGGGAGCTGCGACCGGAGATCCCCGAACTGCTGCGCACCGCCGTCACCTACCTCCAGCTCAACGGCGAGACCCCCGACACCAGCTCCGAGGGAGCCCAGCGACTGCTCGCCCACTACGCGGGCCTGCGGGAGCTGCACACCGTGCCGGCCCTGGTGGCCGAGCGGGCCGTCCGCCGCAGGGAGAACGCCGTTCAGGTGGAAGTCGCCCTCTACGGACGGCTGTTGTCCATCGAGGGGATCACCGTGTACGAGCAGACCCCGGAGCCGCTGGTCGATATCCTGCAGGTGCTCGGCGAGGAGTTCGCCGGGTCCGTCGCCGAGGGGCGGGAGGTGCCGTTGCTGTCCGCCGCAGAACTGTCCAGCCGCACCGGGCGGACCACCGCCGCGCTCGCCCAGAGCGTGCGTCGCTTCCGCGGCGCCGCACAGGAACGCTTCGGCGCGGCCACCGAGTTCACCCTCGATCCGGACACCGTCATCCAGGGGCGGCCCGGCTACCGCATCAACCCGGTGAGCGTGGAGAGCTTCCACCGCTTCCCGGCCGACCGCTGACCCCCTCCCGTCCCGACCGATTTATCGTCAACCCCCTGAGAAAGGTGCCACCATGACCGAGCTGCCGAGCGGTGTGGTCGAGCCCGACGCCGTCGCCACCGACCACAAGTTCGTCGTCGCCCTCAAGGCCAAGCTGCCGCCGGGCGTCGCCACCAACGCCGCCTCCCACCTGTG
Organism: Kitasatospora sp. NPDC058170; assembly: GCF_042883905.1. NCBI lineage: Bacteria > Bacillati > Actinomycetota > Actinomycetes > Kitasatosporales > Streptomycetaceae > Kitasatospora > Kitasatospora sp. NPDC058170. The sequence goes on along the minus strand of NZ_JBHVUV010000026.1, from coordinate 37,541 downwards.
CCTCGGCCTGGTCGCCAAGGCCGCCGCCGAACGGCCCGAACTGGTCGCCGACATGTCCTTCCTGACCTTCACCGACGGGGACGGCGGACAGCACACGCCGATCTCCGGGCTCTCGCTGGTCGTCCTGGAGGGCCGGCCCGCCTGGCTGCGCCGACTGCGCGAGGAGGCGCACGCCGCCGGGCTGCTCTGCACCGACTTCACCGGCGAGATGACCGGCGGGGACTACGCCGAGCAGCTGGACCGGATGAAGTCCACCGCGGAGGAGGCCCTCGACTACTACGGCATCGCGCTGTTCGGCCCGCGCGAGCAGGTCGACCCGCTGACCAAGAAGTTCTCGCTGCTGCGCTGAGGACGTTCCTGCCACGGCCGGCGGCTGTTCACCGGTGCCGGCCCGTCGGCCTGCCGCCCGGCAGCCTGGTGCTGACCCGCTGCTCTCCCGCTGTTTTCCTGTTGCTTTCCTGCTGAGTTGAAGGAGCCCAACGTGACCGCCACGCCCGACCGCACGGCCTCCCCTTACCAGCTGACCGTGATACCCCAGGCCGTCGTGGCGGCCGCGCTCGACCGGCTGCTCCCGCAGTCCAAGGCCGTGGTCGAGCACGTCTACATCGAGGCCGCGGAGGGGCGGCTGGTCAACCCCGACAGCCTCTTCCTGCGGCCCGACCCCGACCCCGCCCACCGTGAGCGGATCATCGCCCTGCCCGCCTACGTGCCCGGCGAGAGCTCGGCCATGGGCATCAAGTGGATCTCCAGCTTCCCCGGGAACCTCGACCTCGGGCTGCCCCGGGCGTCGGCGCTGATCGTCCTGAACGACCTGCTCACCGGCTTTCCGACCGCCGTCATCGAGGGCGCCCTGATCAGTGCCCACCGGACGGCCCTCTCGGCTGCGGTCGGCGCCCAGGCGCTCTACGGCGGCGAGCGGCGGGTCGGCCGGCTCGCCGTGATCGGGACGGGCTTCATCGCCGAGACCACGGTCCGCACCATGGCCGCCGACGGCTGGGAGTTCGCCTCGGTCGCCGTCCACGACCTCGACCCGGCCAGGGCCGAGGGCTTCGCGGAGCGGATCGCCGGGCACACCGCCCGGGCCCTGACGGCCGACTCCACCCGCGAGGCGGTCGCCGACGCGGACCTGGTGCTGCTCGCCACCACGGCGGTGCTGCCGCACCTGGCGGACGCGTCCTGGTTCAAGCCGGGCGCGGTGGTGCTCCACATGTCGCTGCGCGACCTCACCGCCGACGCGATGGCCGGGGCCGTGCACGTGGTGGACGAGGTCGGGCACGCGCTGCGCGAGCGGACCTCGCTGGCGCTGGCAGTGGCCGGCGGCCTGGTGGGCAAGGAGGAGGTCCGCAACGTCGGCGACTACCTCCAGGGCCGGGTGAAGCCCGACCGGGAGCGGCTGGCGGTGTACTCGCCGTTCGGGCTCGGCTCGCTGGACATCGCGGTCGCGCGGCTGGTGCTGGACCAGTCGGTGGGGGCGGAGGGGGTCGTGGTGGTCCCCGGGTTCTCGGGCTGAGGCCGGTTGCGCGAGTTGGGGCGGGGCGGGTCCGGAGCGCGGGGCCACTGCCGGTGGCCACGGCCAGGGCCCGCCCCGACGGGCCGCCACGGAACCGGCGGCGCCGTGACGGGCGCGGCCGGGAGGCGGTGCCGTGCCGCCGGGCCGGGTCACCCCTTCGGCGCCATCCGGGTGACCGCTGCCGCGGCGAGCAGGGTGGTTGCGGCGAGCGCCGGCCACAGCACACCCGGCCCGGCGGCCAGCAGCACGGTGAGGGCGGCGGGCGCCAGTGCGCGGCCGACACCCGTCGACAGCTCCCAGCGGGCGATCGCCCGCCCGAGCAGGTGCGGGGGAGCGGTGGCGGCGACCAGGGCCGTGCCCGAACCGGCGTAGAGGATCTCGCCGAGGGTGTAGAGCACCGAGACCGCGGCCACCATGGCCGCTCCCGACGTGCCGCCGACCGCGCCCGCCGCCCAGAAGCCGAGGTAGGAGAGCGCGAGGACACCGCCGGCGGCGGCCAGCACGGTGCGCCGCGAGCGGTCGGCGAGCCGGAGGACGACGGCGAGCTGAAGGGCGATCACCAGCACGGTGTTGCCCACGAACACGCCCGACGACCAGGCCGGTGAGGCGTGCAGCCGGAGGACCAGGAGGGCGGGCAGGGCCACCTCCAGGACGTCGAAGCAGAAGGCGTAGGGGAGGGCGGCCACGCTCAGCAGCGTGATCCGGCGCAGGGGGGCGCCGGCGGCCGGGGCGGTAGTGGCGGCGCGGCCGGGGCCGGCGTCGGGCCTGGCGTCGGAGGAGGCCGGTCCGGGCCGGGCGGCCGTCGTCAGGGGTGCCGCGGTCCCGGACAGCGCGGTGAGGGGAGCCGTGACCCGGAGCGAGTGGACCAGCGCCGCCGCGAGCAGGCAGGCCGCGGCCGTCACCCCGGCGAGGGCCCGGAGCACGTCCTCGCCGCCGGCCACCGCGAAGGTGGCGAGCAGCGCACCCACACCCAGGCCCGCGTTGCGCAGCGTCCGGCCGGCGGCCAGCGCGGCGTCGCGCAGGCGGCCCGCGGTGAGGGTGCTGACCATGGCGGCGTGCGTGGTCGGCCAGCACTGGCCGCCGATGCCGAGCAGGACGGCGGCCGCGGTGAACCCGGCGGGGCCGTCGGCGGCCGGGAGGATCAGGGCGCCGGCCGCCCGCACCAGCAGGGTCGCCGCCGCGGGCAGGCTGCGCGCGCCCCGGTCGATCCAACGGCCGGTCAGGGGCACGGCCACCAGGCCGACGAGCATCCCGGCGGTCATCGCCAGGCCGGTCGTGCCCGGGTCCAGGTGCAGTACGGAGATGCCGTAGAGCAGCAGGAACGGGCGGAGCAGGCCGGTGCCGAGGGCGTCCACCAGCAGGGCGGTGGCGTAGCGGCGGCCGCCGGCGGCGGTGAGCAGTGCGAGCAGGCGGGCGGGGTGGTAGGCGGCCCGGCCGGCCCGGCGGGCGGGGTCGGCGGGGTCGGCGGGGGCGCATGGGCCGGCGGGGTCGGCGGGGTGGTCGTGGACGGGCTTCTGCTGGATCTGGCTCATGGCCGGTACCGTCCGCCCGCGGGCCGCCGCCGGGCACGTCGATTGACGAGTCCCGTCAACCCGGGTCCGGCTCCCGGCGGGCGACTGGCAGGATCGGCGCCGTGAGCCTGACCATCGACATCACCGCCCTGCCCGAGGAGCGTGTCCTCTTCACGCCCTCCCCACTGGCCGAGCTCAGCTCGATGCTGCACGTGCTGGCCGAGCCCGCGCACCACCCCGGCCTGTCCGGCTGGGCGGCGAGCACGGCCGCCTCGATCGCGCCCGAGCTGTCCGAGCGGCTGCTGGAGGCCGAGTTCCTCTGGCGCTCCTCGCGCGCCGACTTCCTCGTCCCCGGCCTGCCCGGGGCGGGCCTGACCGAGGAACTGGACGCCGTCGACCGGATCGACGACGAGCAGTACGTCCGGGCCGCGCTCGTCACGACCTGCGGTTCCTCCCGGCTCTCGCACCGGAGGGCCTCGCCGCTCACCGACCCGGTGGCGCAGGAGCGCGCCCGTGAGCTGGCCCTGGCCCGCGGCCCCCGGCAGGCGGCCTTCGCCGACCGGCTGCTCGCCGACCCGCCGGCCGTCCGGGCGCTGGTCCGGCGGATGCTGGAGGACTGCCGCGAGGCGTTCTTCGCGGACGCCTGGCGGCGGGTGCTGCCCGAGCTCGCGGCCGACGCCCGGCAGAAGAGCGACCTGCGGGTCCGGCACGGTCTGGGCGAGGCGCTGGCGGCGGTCTCGCCGTCGGTCACCCTGGAGGACAGCCCCCACGGACGGCGGTGGATCGTCGTGGACAAGCTGCAGGACAACGCCGCCGATGCGGCGGCCACCGGGGGAGTGACCTTCATCCCGACCGCGTTCGGCCGGCCGCACCTGCTGGTGGTGTCCAGCGCGGGGTGGCGGCCGACCGTGCAGTACCCGGTCGCGCAGGTCGGCGTGCCCGAGCCGGTGTCACTGGCCCTGGTGCAGCAGCGGCTGGAGGCGCTGGCCCACCCCGTCCGGCTGCGGCTCGCCCGGACGATGGCGCGCGGACCGCACACCACCGGCGAGCTGGCGGCCGCCTGGGAACTGAGCGCGCCCGAGGTGTCGCGGCACCTGGCGGTGCTGCGCCGGGCCGGGCTGCTGACCACCCATCGGCGGGGGAGGTACATGCTGTACCAGCTCGACCTGGCGGGCAGCGCCCGGCTCGGCTCGGACCTGCTGGAGGCGGTGCTGCGCTGAGCGGGCGCCCCTGGGGCCACCGCGGTCGACGGGGCCGAGGGGGCGTGTGGACAGTGCGGGGGGCGTGCGGCGGCCGGGGCGCGACGGCTGTGCGGGTCGAGGGCTCGTCTGAGGGAACAGCAGGTGGACGGGTGGTGTTCGACCGGGCATGACCAATGACGAGGTATCCGTGACCCCTTCCCCCGACATCCTGCGCTACGCCGCGTTCGCCACCGACCCCGGAGGTGGGAACCCGGCCGGCGTGGTGCTGGACGCCTCCGGACTGTCCGCCGAGCGGATGCTCGCCATCGCCGCCGAGCTCGGCTACTCGGAGACGGCCTTCCTGATACCGGAGGCTGCCGAGGGCGCCTACACGGTCCGGTACTTCAGCCCGCTGACGGAGGTGCCGTTCTGCGGCCACGCCACCGTGGCCTCCGCCGTCGCGCTCGCCGAGCGCTTCGGCCCCGGCCGGTTCCGCTTCGCCACCCTCGCGGGCGAGGTGCCGATCGAGGTGGACAAGGGCGCGGACGGCGTGCTGCGGGCCACCCTCACCAGTGTCGAGCCGCACGTCGAGGAGGTGGGCGAGGCGGACATCGCGGAGGTGCTGTCCCTGCTCGACTGGTCGCCGCAGGAGCTGGACGCCTCGCTGCCGCCGCGGATCGCCTATGCGGGCGCCCGCCACCTGGTCCTGGCCGCGGCCACCCGCGACCGGTTGGCCCGGCTCGACTACGACTTCGACGGCCTCGCCGCCTACATGACGGCGCGCGACCTGGTCACGCTCCAGCTGGTCTGGCGCGAGAGCGAGCACGTGTTCCATGTCCGGAACCCGTTCCCGGTCGGCGGAGTGGTGGAGGACCCGGCGACGGGGGCGGCGGCGGCCGCCTTCGGCGCGTACCTGCGTGAGCGGGGCGCCGTGGCCGCGCCGGCGGTGCTCACCCTGCACCAGGGGGACGACCTGGGCCGGCCCGGTCTGCTGCGGGTCGAGCTGCGGGAGGAGGACACCCGGGTGCGGGTGTCGGGTGCGGGGGTGGCCATTCCGTAGCCGACGAGGGCTTCGCCAGCCGGTGCAGGCCGGTGCAGGCCGGTGCAGGCCGGTGCGGGCCGGTGCTGGCCGACGTGCGGCGGGCGCCGCCGGGGTGGGGTGCCCCGACGGCGCCCGGCCTGCCCAGGCCGCTGTCCGTCGGAAAACCACTCGCGCAGGCGGGGCCGGATGGGCGACCCTGCCCGCATGCAACGAGCGAGCGAACGGACGGTCAGCGTCCACCTCACCCACGGCGATGACTACCTGGGGCCGCTCGGCCCCTTCGAGGTGGCCGGGGGCTGGTGGTCGTCCGCCGCGCCGGTGGTGGAACGGGTCTCGGCACTGGTCGGGGTCCCGGTGGTGGTGGTCCGGCTGGCCGAGGTGGCGGAGGGCGGCGGCGGCCACGGCGGGCACGTGGTCTACCACGCCGAGGCGTTGGAGCGGCCCGCCGCGCTGGAGCCGCGCCCGCCGCAGGCCGAGACCGCCGCCCTGCTCGGCCCCGCCGAGCGGCGGGCCGGCTGGGCCACGCCGTCCGGACTGCGCGAGGCGCTCGACTGGGCGGAGCAGGCACTGCGGCAGGCGGGCCGCCCGGCGGCCGGCCGGGCCGAGCAGGTCCGCACGTGGAACCTGTCCGGGCTGTTCCGCTTCACCACCCCGAGCGGCGACGCCTGGCTGAAGGCGATCAACCCCGCGTTCAACGCCCGCGAGTCCGAGGTCATCGCCCTGCTCGGCGCGGTCGACCCCACCCTCGTCCCGCCGGTCATCGCCGCCGACCCGGGCATCGGCCGACTGCTGCTCGACCACGTGCCCGGCGAGGACTGCTGGGGCCCGTCCGCCGAGACCGTCGCGGACGTGCTGCCCCGACTGGTCGCCGCCCAGGCGGCGCTCGCCGCCGACGGCCGGGCCGCGGCCGCCGGGCTTCCCGACCGGACCCCGGCCGCCCTGGTCGGCCGGGTGCGCGCCCTGCTCGACCGGCCGGAGACCGCCGCCGAGCTGACCGCCGAGGAGCTCGCCGCCGCCAGGGCCCTCGCCGACCGCCTGCCCGCGCTGGTCGAGGAGCTCGCCGCCTGCGGCCTGCCCGAGACCTTGGTGCACGGCGACTTCCACCCCGGCAACTGGCGCTCCGACGGCCGCAACGCGGTGGTCGTCGACTACGCCGACTCCTGCTTCGGCCACCCGGCCCTGGACGGGCTGCGCCCGCGCCAGTACGTCTCGGAGGAGCGCTGGTCGCAGGTCGCCGAGGTGTGGGTGGAGGCCTGGCGCACGCACGCGCCCGGCTCGGACCCGCAGCGCGCCCTGGAGCTGGTGGAGCCGCTCTACCACCTGTCCTACGCCGTGCGGTACCAGGAGTTCCTGGACCACGTCGAGACCAGCGAGCGCCCGTACCACGAGGGTGACCCGGCCGCCGAGATCCGCGCGGCACTGGCCCGGTGAACCCCCGGCCCGCGACCCGGCGGACCGCAGTCGGGGCCCGGCGGGGCCCGGCGGGGCCCGGGGGGCACAACTCCCGTCCAGGCCCCGGCGTTCGGGTGACCGAGCGTGTACGTCCCTGCTCAACTCGGCTGTCCCCTAGGTGATCTGACGATCAGTAAGACCGGTGGATGAGCCGGCGGGCCCCGACCGCACCCCCCAGGGAGGATGACTCTTCCTTTACCTTCTTCCTAGGGTCTGGTCCATGTTGAGCCGATCACTCAAAGCCCTCTGCGGGACGGTGGTGCTGGCCCTCACGGCCACCCTCGCCTCGGCTGCCCAGGCCCAGGCCGACCCGCCGCCTCCCGCGCCGACCTGGCGGGAATGCCCGCCCGATCCCTACGGAAGCCCCGTCGACCCGCGGCTGCGCTGCACGACGCTGCGCGTGCCGCTGGACTACCGGGCGCCGTCCGGCCGGACCATCGAGGTCGCCGTCTCCCGGCTGGCCACCGCCAAGCCCGCGGTGCGCCGCGGCATCCTGCTGCACAACGGCGGCGGCCCCGGCGGCTTCAGCCTCAACCTCCCGAGCTCCTGGGTTCACATGTACCCCCAGGACGTCCTGGACCGCTACGACCTGGTCAGCTTCGACCCGCGCGGCGTCGGCTACAGCACGCCCGTCACCTGCGGCCGCACCGCGGCCGGCCTCCCCAACGACCTCGTCCTGCCCTTCCCGGCCGCGGACGGGTCGATCGGCGCGAACGTCACCTTCGCCCGCGACCTGGCCCGGGACTGCCGGTCCCACGGCGGCGACGTGCTGCGCCACGTCACGACGGCCAACACCGCGCGGGACATGGACCGGATCCGGGCCGCGCTCGGTGAACGCAAGCTGTCCTACAACGCCGCCTCCTACGGCAGCTACCTGGGCGCCGTGTACACCGAGCTCTTCCCGGACCGCAGCGACCGGATCATCCTCGACTCCAACGTGGACCCGAACGCCGTCTGGCACGATCAGTTCGCGCTCTGGGACGAGGCGACCGAGCTGCGGTTCGGGGACTTCGCGAACTGGGCGGCCGGGCGGGAGCCCGAGCTGCACCTCGGCGCCACCCCCGCGGAGGTCCGGACGAACTTCCTCGCCCTGGCCGCCCGCCTCGACCGCACCCCCGTGACCCACCCGCAGGGGGGCCCGATCAACGGCAACCTGTTCCGCGCGGCCTACCACGGGTTGTCGTACCACACGCTCTACTTCCCCGAGATCGCCGCCTGGTGGCGCTACCTCGACCAGCGCGGCCCGGCCCCCGCGTGGCAGCCCAACCCGGTGGCACCCGGGATACCCGAGGACAACGGGACGGCCTCGCTGTTCGCGGTGACCTGCGGCGACGCCCGCGCGCCGCGCGACATCGGCCACTACCAGCGGGAGGTGACGGCGGACCGGGCCCGGTACCCGGTCCTGGCCGGGATGGGCACCGGCATCTGGCCCTGCGCCTTCTGGCCGGACCCGGTCGAACCGCCGGTGCGGGTCACCGACCGCGGGCCGCGCAACGTCCTGCTCCTGCAGACCGCCCGGGACCCGGCCACCCCGCTCGCGGGCGCCCTCGGCCTGCGCAGGTCGCTCGGCAAGCGGGCCCAGCTGGTCACCGTCGACACCGGCAACCACGGTGCCTACGACCCGTACACCCCGTCCTGTGCCGTCACCGCCGCCAACCGCTTCCTGGTCACCGGGGTGCTGCCCGCCCGCGACCTGACCTGCGAGCCCGACCCCGTCGATCCCCCGGCGGCCGTGCCGCAGCCGCAGCCGCAGCCGCCGGTGTTGGTGCCGGTGCCCGGCCGGGCACCGGCCGGCCCGGCCCTGCTCCGCCCGGCGCCGTTGTCCTGAGCGGCGGACCCCGCGCCGGACGACGGATCCTAGGGTCCGTCGTCCGGCGCGGTGAGGGTGGCCAGGAGGAGGGTGCGGGCCTGCTCCCGGAGGTGTTCGACGGGGAGCCCCTCGCAGACCAGCTCCAGGCCGAGGGCGGTCGCCCGGCTGACCGCGTAGTACGACTGGTAGGCGAGGTACGGGCGGTGGTCGTCGAGCGGGTCCAGGCCGACGGCGAGGGTGGCGAAGTGGGTCCGGCCGTTCTCCGTCCGGGCGAGCTGCCACTCCTGCTCGAAGGGTTCCGGTTCGCGCGGGAGTTCCAGCAGCGCCCGGGCGAACGCGCCGACCTGTTCGGTGTCCTCGAAGGGCAGGGTCTCGGACCGGCCGGGTGCCCCGGCCAGGAACTGCCAGCCGGAGCCGGACCCGCCCGGTGCCCGGCCGACGCCGAAGACCCACTCGCCGTCGGCGTCATCACGCCAGCGGCAGTGCAGCACCAGGTCCATCGCGTGCCCCCTCTCGGTTCGGCGGTCCATGGCCGGGCCCTTCCGCGTGGTGCGGAAGGGCCCGACCCGTCGTCAGGACGACGGCGCGGCCGGCCGGCCGTCACGGGCTCGGCCGTCGTGGGCGGAGTGGACGGCGAGCGCCTCGACCGGACAGAACTCGACGGCCTCGGACAGCTCGTCCGTCGGCTCCTCCCCGGCGTCGCCGCGGAGCGGGTGGGCGAGGCCGTCGGCGCCGAGCTCCAGGGAGCGGGGCGCGGTGAGCACACACATCCCGGAGCCGACGCAGCGGTCCCGGTCCACCCGGACCACCACCAGCGATCCGGACGCCGGGGCCCCCGCGGGCACCGCGTGCTCCGCCGTCACCAGGCGACCTGGAGGGTGTTCGGGCTGCGGGTGAGCAGGCCGCGCCGCCAGTCGATCCCCTCGGGCGGCTCGGTGAGCCGCAGCGAGGGCAGGCGGCGGGCCAGCCGGTGGAGGGCGAGTTCGAGCTCCATCCGGGCCAGCCAGGCGCCCAGGCAGTGGTGCGGCCCCGCCCCGAAGGTGTACATCGGCGCGGCGAGCGGCGAGAACAGTTCGGTGACCAGGTCGCCGGTGAACATCTCCGGGTCGTGGTTGGCGGCACCGGTGTCGGCGGCGACCACGCTGCCCGCCGGGATGACCACGCCGCCGATCTCCACGTCCTCGACGGTGCGCCGCAGCAGACCGGGGAGGACGTCGGAGTCCCCGAGGGGGACGGCGCGCAGCAGCTGCTCGGTGGCCGCGGCCGCGCTCTGCTCGTCCGCCGCGAGCCGGTGCCAGGCCTCGCGGCCGTCGCCGAGCAGGTAGACCAGGGCGTTGCCGAGGGTGGTCATGGTGGTCTCGTGGCCGGCCACCACCAGACCGATGACCAGCGAGACCAGCTGGTGCTCGGTGATGTCGCCGCTCTCCTCGGCGGCCGCGAGCAGGCTGCTGACGAGGTCCTCGCCGGGGGCGGCGCGGCGCTCGGCGATCACCTCGGCACCGAAGGCGGCGAACTCGCCCATCGCCGTGCGGATCGCCTCGGCGGAGTAGGCGGTGGCGGAGAGCGCGTGGTCGCTCCAGTGCGCGAGCCGCTTGCCGTCGAGCCCGTCCAGGCCCATCAGCCGGCTGATCACGGCGACCGGCAGCGGGCGGGTGTAGGCGGAGACGATGTCCACGGGGGAGCCGTGGTCGATCAGCTCGTCCAGCAGGCCCTCGACCACCGAGGCCACCCACGGGCGCCAGCGGGCGATCGCGCGCGGGGTGAACGCCCGCTGCACGGTGCGGCGCAGCCGCTGGTGGTCGGAGCCGTCGAGGTTCAGCAGGCTCTGCGGGTCGTCCATGATGTTGGGGGTGAGCGCGAGCGGCGGCGCGCCCGGGGCGTACAGCGGGGCGCGGCCCAGGCGCGGGTCGGTGAGCACCTGCCGGACGTCGCTGTGCCGGCTGACCAGCCAGACCGGGGTGCCGGTGGGCAGCGCGGCCAGACGCGGCGGGCCGGGTTCGAGGTGGCGCAGGCAGTGCAGCGGGATCAGGGGCGCGTCGGTGGTGCCAGGGCCGGCACCGGTGGCACTGTTCTCGGCGGACATCCGTACTCCAGACTCCAGGCGGTGGGCCGCTCGGGGCGGCCCGGCGGGGGGTGGATCCGGGGAGGTGCGCGGGCGTGGATGCTCGGGGACGGGTCGGGGCCCGATATACGACCGTACGTGGGCGACGGGCGTGCAGTCAGCGGCACTTTGAGCCATCGGCAGGTCGGCTGAGGCACGATGACAGGCGCTCAGTGCCGGGCGCGCGCCCCCCGGTCGGCGGGCACCGGGGGCCGGTGAGGCGGATCACCCGGGCCGTTCGCCGGGCACGGGGCACCCCGGGCGCTAGGCTGCCCGGGTAAGCCGTGGAGCAGGTCGAGCAGGTCACGCCGGTGCTTCAGCAGCACCGGCCGACGGAGGTGGAATTCCGATGTCCCAGCAGGTCAAGGCAGTCATCGCGCGCGCCAAGGGCGCGCCCGTGGAGGTGACGACGATCGTCGTGCCCGACCCGGGGCCCGGCGAGGCGGTGGTGCGGATCCAGGCCTGCGGCGTCTGCCACACCGACCTGCACTATCGCGAGGGCGGCATCAACGACGAGTTCCCGTTCCTGCTGGGCCATGAGGCCTCGGGCATCGTGGAGTCGGTCGGCGCGGGTGTCACCGAGGTCGAGCCGGGGGACTTCGTGGTCCTCAACTGGCGTGCGGTGTGCGGCCAGTGTCGGGCCTGTCGGCGCGGCCGGGCGCAGTACTGCTTCAACACCCACAACGCCAAGCAGAAGATGACGCTGCTGGACGGTACCGAGCTGTCGCCGGCCCTGGGCATCGGCGCGTTCGCCGAGAAGACCCTGGTCGCCGCCGGGCAGTGCACCAAGGTCGACCCGGCCGCCGCGCCGGCCGTGGCCGGACTGCTGGGTTGCGGCGTGATGGCGGGCATCGGCGCCGCGATCAACACCGGCAACGTCGGCCGGGGCGACTCGGTCGCGGTGATCGGCTGCGGCGGGGTCGGCGGCGCGGCCGTGATGGGCTCGCGGCTGGCCGGCGCGGGGACGATCATCGCGGTGGACATCGACGACCGCAAGCTGGAGACCGCCCGTACCCTGGGCGCCACCCACACCGTCAACTCCCGTACCACCGACCCGGTCGAGGCGATCCGGGAGCTGACCGGCGGCCACGGCGCGGACGTGGTGGTCGAGGCGGTCGGCCGCCCGGAGACGTACAAGCAGGCGTTCTACGCGCGCGACCTGGCCGGTACGGTCGTGCTGGTCGGCGTGCCGACCCCGGAGATGACGCTGGAGCTGCCGCTGCTGGACGTGTTCGGCCGCGGCGGTGCGCTGAAGTCCTCCTGGTACGGCGACTGCCTGCCCTCGCGGGACTTCCCGATGCTGATCGACCTCTACCTCCAGGGCCGCCTGGACCTCGGCGCGTTCGTCACCGAGACCATCGAACTCGACGCGGTGGAGCAGGCGTTCGAGCGCATGCACCAGGGCGACGTGCTCCGTTCGGTGGTCGTCCTGTGAGCACCGCACGGATCGACCGGCTCGTCACCGCGGGCACCTTCGAACTCGACGGCGGCAGCTGGGAGGTGGAGAACAACGTCTGGATCGTCGGCGACGACGCCGAGGCCGTGGTGATCGACGCGGCGCACGACGCCGACGCCATCGAGGCCGCGCTCGGCGGGCGCCGACTGCTGGCGATCGTCTCCACCCACGCGCACAACGACCACATCGACGCCGCCCCCGCGCTCGCCGCGCGCACCGGTGCGCCGATCCTGCTGCACCCGGACGACCTGCCGCTGTGGAAGCTCACCCACCCCGAGCGCCTGCCGGACGGCGAACTCGCCGACGGGCAGCGGATCGAGGTGGCCGGCACCGCGCTGACCGTGCTGCACACGCCCGGCCACGCGCCGGGCGCGGTCTGCCTGTACGCGCCGGAGCTCGGCACGGTCTTCACCGGCGACACCCTCTTCCACGGGGGCCCGGGCGCCACCGGCCGGTCGTTCTCGCACTTCCCGACCATCATCGACTCGATCCGCGACCGCCTGCTCTCGCTCCCCCCGGAGACGGTGGTCCGTACCGGTCACGGCGACCCGACCACCATCGCCGCCGAGGCCCCGGCCCTGCCGGACTGGATCGCCCGCGGGCACTGACGCCGCCCGTCCCGCCCGGCCCGGTGCCAACGGCACCGGGCCGGGCGTCGTACGATCGCGGGCATGGCCCATGATCCGCTCGCACTCGACGACGCCTTCCTCGCCTTCTGGCGGGAGCGGCACATCTCCACGCTGACCACCCGGCGGCCGGACGGCTCGCCGCACGTGGTGCCGGTGGGGGTGACGTACCAGGCGGAGGCCGGGATCGCGCGGGTGATCAGCAGCCGGACCAGCCGGAAGGTGCGCAACGTGCTGGCGGCCGGGTCCGAGGGGATGCGGGTGGCAGTCTGCCAGGTGGAGGGCGCGCGCTGGTCGACGCTGGAGGGCGTGGCCGTCGTCCGGGACGCGCCCGGGGCGGTGGCCGATGCGGTGCGGCGGTACACCGAGCGCTACCGGGAGCCGCGGGTGAACCCGGACCGGGTGGTCATCGAGATCACCGTGGACCGGGTGCTCGGCCGGGCATAGCGGCACGGCCGGGTGTAGCGGCATTGTCGGGTGTAGCGGCGCGGTCGGGCGTGGCCGAGGTGTTGAGGGGTGTTGAGGTGTTTATCGGACGTTGATCGCCGGGGCCTAGCGTCGGGGCCATGAACAACGGAACGACCGGGGTGCAGGGCGTGCGGGCACTGCCCGAGGGGCGGATGACGGAGCAGGACGCGGACCGGTTCCGGCTGCTGCTGACCCGCCTGGAGAGTTCGCTGGCGGCGGATCGACGGGTGGCGGGTCAGCGTGCGGCGGAGCGGCGGGCGGTGGCCCCGGCCGGGGCGCAGGGCCGTGATGACTGAGGGGGCGGGCGGCAGACCGGTGCGGGTGCTGCCGTTGTGGCAGCGCGGCCCGGCCGCCGCGCCGTACGGCGCGCACCGGCCCGGGGTGCGGGGGCACACCGGGCCGGTGGTGGAGGGCGGCGAGGGTCAGTTGACCGCGACGGCCGACCAGGCCGCGGCGACCGCGGCGTACTCGGTGCCGCCGGCGCCGTAGAGGTCGGTGGCGGCCTTCAGGGTGGCCGTCCGGGCACCGGCGTAGGTGGTGCCGGAGGTCATGTAGACGGTGAGCGCCCGATACCAGATCTTGCCGAGCTTGTCCCGGCCGATCCCGTCGACGGTCGAGCCGTTGCAGGTCGGGCTGTTGTAGGAGACGCCGTCGACCACCCTGGCGCCGCTGCCCTCGGCGAGCAGGAACGCGAAGTGGTTCGCCACGCCCGAGGAGTAGTGCACGTCGAGGTTGCCGACGCCGGAGCTCCAGCAGTCCGCCGACTTGGTGTCCTTGGAGGGCTGGTCCATGAACCGCAGCGCGGCCTTGCCGAAGCCGGGCTTCACGATCTCCTCGCCGATCAGGTAGTCGCCCGGGTCGGCGGGGTTGGCCGCGTAGAACTCGACCAGGGTGCCGAAGATGTCGGAGGTGGCCTCGTTCAGACCGCCGGACTCGCCGGAGTAGGTGAGCTTGGCGGTGCGCGAGGTGACACCGTGGGACATCTCGTGCCCGGCGACGTCCAGCGAGACCAGCGGGCCGAAGGTCGTCCCGTCGCCGTCGCCGTACGTCATGCAGAAGCAGGTGTCCTGCCAGAAGGCGTTGTTGTAGTTGCTGCCGTAGTGGACGCGGTTGTACGAGCCCTTGCCGTCCCCGGCGATGCCGGTGCGGTTGTGGATGTTCCGGTAGTAGTCCCAGGTGGTGTTGGTGCCGTACTGGGCGTCGACGGCGGCGGTGGCGCGGTCGGCGGTGGTGCCGGTGCCCCAGTGGTTGTCGGTGTCGGTGAAGACCACGGCGGGTGCCCGGCTGAGGCAGATGCTGCCGAGGCAGAGGTCGGTCTTGTTCTGGGCGTCACCGGTGTAGGTGGTGCCCCGGGTGGGGTCCTTGAGCTGGTAGCCGCCGCCGGCCGGCGTGGTCTCCAGCGCGACGGTGCCGCTGTAGAGCGAGGCGCCGTCTCCGGTGGCGGTCTCGATGGCGTCCCAGGCGTCGATCACGGCGCCGGTCGCCGCGTCGGAGAGCACGGTGCGGGCGACCGGATTGCCGAGGTAGTCCGTCCCTGAGGCGGTGGTCCGCCAGGCCAGTCGGGGCCCGCCGTGCAGCGCGTCCACCACCAGCTCGGCGTTCGCCTCGGCCTGTCGGACGGATCCGCCGAGGGCGTGGACGGCCTGCGCGCGGGCCGCGGCGGCCGGGACGGCGGGCCGGGTGGTGGGCACGGCGACGTCCCCGGGGGCGGCGCGGTCGGCGCCCGCGAAGGAGCCGCCGGGGGCGAGGTGGACGACCAGGTCGCCGCCCAGGACGGGCAGGCCGGCGAAGGTCCGGTCGTAGCGGACGTGCCGTGAGCCGTCGGCGTCGGTGACGACGTCCCGGACGGTCCGGCCCTGACCGGGGGTGATGCCCAGTCGGGCGGCGTTGGCGGCCAGCGCGGCGTCGGCCTGGGCGGCCGCGGACGGCGGGCCGGCGGGCGCGGCGAGGGCCGTGCCCGGCAGGGCGACGGCGGTGAAGGTGGAGGCCGCGACGGTGACGGCGATGGCGGCGGCGGTGGTGCGGAGGCTGAGCGGCATCGTGCTCCTCGGTTCTCGGCGAGGCCGCGGCGACGGCGCACGAGGGGTGCACCGTCGAGGGGGCGCGGCGGCGGGACGCGGTGAACGACGGCAGCGGCGAGGGCGGTCGGGGCGCACGTGGCGCGGCGAGGGGGTGGGCGGCGCGGAGGATCGTGCCGCGGATGGCGCTGCGAGTGGCGCTGTGCGGAGAGCTGCCGGGACAGCTGTTTTACATGCTCAGGTCACCCCGCGTCCAGAGCGCGTACGGAAACCGTTCGGCGCGGCTCGTGCGGAGACCGCACGCACGAGCCGCGCCGAACGCCGCCCGGTGGCCGGCTACTTGACGAACCGCACCTCGGGGAAGGCCGCGAGGGGTCGTCCAGCGGCGGGGCGCGGAGGCCGCGCAGGTGCCGGTCGAAGGCGGGACCGGGCGCCGGGGGTCAGCAGTCGCACCCGCAGCCGTCGCACCCGTCGCAGCCGTCACAGCATTCGCAGCAGTCACCACAGCCGTTGCAGCAGTCACAGCAGTTGCCGCAGTCGCCGCAGTTGCTGTCGTGCCGCTCGCAGAAGCCCTCCCGGGGCTCCCGGGAGAACGGGTCGTTGTGGTCGCAGCAGAGCAGCTGGCAGGTGCAGGCCATCAGCGCCCAGGCCGCGCAGCCGGCCAGCAGGTTGCGGTGCGGCGGCCTCGGTGCGCCGGGCGGGGTGAAGCCGGGCCCCTGTGGCACCCAGGGCGGGACCGGGGCTCCTGGGTCGGCCGGCGGTCGGCCGGGGTCGTGCGTCGGCGGGGACTGCGGATCCGCGCCGGTCGCCCGGTGGTCGGCGCAGGTCGCCGCGTGCCCCGGTCGGCCGAAGACCCGCTCGACGGCGCGCTCGGTCTCGTGCGCGAGCAGGGCGTGCACCAGCGCGCGGTCGGTGAGCTCCACCTCGCGCAGGGCGAGGCGGATGCCGTGGACGGCGTCCCGGCAGAGCCGCTCGGCCTCGGTGCGGTCGGTGCCGGTGGCGGTCAGCGGGTTCCAGGCGCCGGTCGCGGCGTCCTCGGCCTGGTCCTCGGCGGCGTCCAGCAGATGGGCGAGTCGGCCGAACAGCCGTCCCGCCTCGGCCAGCGGGGCCGCGTTGCCGGGCCGCCCGGCCAGCACGGCGGTGTGCGCGAACGCCGCCGAGGTGGCGCTCTCGGTGGGCTCGGTGACCAGCAGGACGGAGCCGCCCGGCCGCAGCCCGCGCTCCAGCCCGCCCTGCCGGGACGCCGCGTCGAGCAGGACGGCCGTGTCGAAGCCGACCGCCGAGGCGCTCCCCGCGCTCTTCCGGTCCCAGCGCCTGGTCACCGCGCGGGCCCCGGCCGCGACCGGGCGGCGGGCGAACACGCCGTCCCGGTCCTCGACGTGGTCGCGGATCTTCACCGAGGCGAGCGCCAGCGAGACGGCGGCCGCGAGCCGGGCCCCCTCGCCCTTGGCGACCGAGGCGGTCCGCATCCCGCGCAGCGGGCAGGGCCCGGCGGTGCGGCGCCAGGAGGCGTCGTCGCGGGCGCTCTGCGCCTCGACCAGGACGGAGATGATCAGGCCGTCGTAGTTGGTGGCGGTGCGGGCGAGTTGGCCGTGGTCGTCGCGCAGCGCGAGGCAGAGCCCGCACAGGTGCGCCATCCACGAGGTCTGCAACCGTTCGGAGAGCCGGTGCCTACAGGGCCTGATGATGCCGAACATGATCCCCCTCGCGTGCCCGCGGGCCGCCGATCGGCCCCCCGCCCGCCGGACATCATATGATCACCGCCCCGGGCGCCCGGGAGCTGCGCGGAAACGGCGGACTAGCGCGGGGAAACGGCGGACGAGCGCGGGGAGGCGGCGGACGAGCACCGTGGGCGGGCCGCGCAGCGACCGGGTCACGGCAGGGGCTCCTCCAGCAGGGCGCGGGCGGCGGCCAGTTCGGTGCGGGCCGCCTCCTCGGCGGCCGCGGCGAAGTCGTAGCTGCCCGGGCCGAGCGGGATGCGGATCGGGAGCGGTCCCTCGGTGGCGACGATCCGCAGGACGTGCCGGGCGAAGTCCTCGGCGCGGCCGATCAGGGGGCCTTCCTCCATCGCGTCGAGTTGGCCGCGCATCGCGCCGATGGCCGGGGCGTAGAGCGGCGAGCGGCCGGCGGCGTCGGTGACGGAGGTGCCGTAGGAGGTGGCGAAGCCGCCGGGCTCCAGGGCGGTCACCCGGATGCCGAACGCGGCGGCCTCGGGGGCCAGCGCCTGCGTCATGCCCTCCAGGGCGTGCTTGCCGGTCATGTACGCGGCCAGCCCGGGGAAGGCCATCCGGCCGGCCAGCGAGGAGACGTTGAGTATGTGGCCGCCGCCCTGCGCGCGCATCACCGGCAGGGCGAGCCGGGCCAGCCGCCAGGGACCGACCACCAGGGTCTCCAACTGGTCGCGCAGCTCCTCGTCGCCGACCTCCTCCACCGCGCCGAACAGGCCGTTGCCGGCGTTGTTGACCAGGACGTCCAGCCCGCCGAGGCGGTCCACCGCC
Source organism: Kitasatospora sp. NPDC058170 (assembly GCF_042883905.1). Taxonomy (NCBI): domain Bacteria; kingdom Bacillati; phylum Actinomycetota; class Actinomycetes; order Kitasatosporales; family Streptomycetaceae; genus Kitasatospora; species Kitasatospora sp. NPDC058170. Next base: position 19,868 of record NZ_JBHVUV010000026.1, on the reverse strand, counting down.
GTGACGACGGCCTCCTCGCACTGCCGGGGATCGCGGACGTCCAGGGTGGCCGGCAGGATCCGCCCCGGGTGGTCGTGGAGCAACTGCTCCAGCGCCGCCGGTTTGCGCGCGGTGGCCAGCACGGTGTCACCGGCGGACGCCGCCGCAGCCGCCAGAGCGCGCCCGAGTCCGGACGAACAGCCCGTCACCAGCCACCGTCGTGCCATGTGCTACCCCCGGGTCCCTCGGTCTGTGTTCGGGACACCGTCCCAGAGGACCGTCCCCGCGCCCAGAGCCGGCGGCCCGGCTCCGCCCGGCGCACAGGGGTGCCGGGGGGTGTGCGCCGCATCCGCGCACGCCGTCGGACGTGCCCGTGTCCCGCCCCGGGCCTCCCGTCGGTGCGGGGAGGGGAGGCCGGGGCGGGACGCAGTGGGCTCGGGTGGTTAGGTGCGGGTGGCCGTCATGGCGCGACGTTCTGTTCGATCTGGTGGATGAGGCGCTTGAGTTGGGTGACCTCCTCGCGGAGGGCCTGGTCGCCGGCCGGGGTGAGGGTGATCCAGGTGCGGGGGCGCCGGCCTTCGTAGCCCTTCTCGATCTGGATCAGTCCGGCCTTCTCCAGGACGGTGAGGTGCTGTCCGAGGTTCCCGGCGGTGAGTTCGAGGGTGGTGCGCAGGAACCCGAACTCGACGCGGCGGGCGTGGTGGGCGACGGTGAGGATGCCGAGGCGGACGCGCTGGTGGACGACGTCGTCCAGGCTGTTGACGGGGTGCTGGCCGGCCTGGTCGGCAGCCTGGTCGCTCTGATCGGTCATGACAGGGCGCGGTGGCGGGGCAGTTGGGTCAGGGCGAAGCCGAGCGCGCCGAGCAGCAGGAACACGCCGGGGACGGCCAGACGGGGGAGGCTCGACCAGGGGGAGGTGGCGTCGATCCCCGCCCAGCCGGTGGCGATCGGTGCCAGTTCGATGGTGAGGTAGGCCAGGGCGAAGAGCAGCAGGGCGCGGCTGCGTTCCACCCAGGACAGCACCAGGAGCGGAAGCCCCACGGAGGCGGCCCCTCCGGTGGCCCGTTCGATGAACATCGTCAGTTCTGACGAGGGGTCAAGGTGCAGGCCCCAGAAGTCGATCGGGCCGTAAGGCGTGAGGTGGCGGGTGGCCCAGAAGCCGGTGGCGGCCACCAGGGCGACCAGGACGATCCCGGCGATGACGTACGGCCGGACGGGGGTGCCCACACCGCGGCTGCGGGAGCGGCGGACGTAGAAGACCGCGGTCGCGGTGTAGGCGAGGAGGAGCCCGAGCGTCCAGTAGGCCGGTGAGCCCTGCTTGACGAGGAGGCAGCCGGGGCCGGCCGAGTCGCTGACATCCCGGCAGGCCACGGTCCGGACGCTGAAGGTGAGGCGGTTGGCGACGATGCCGCCCAGCGTGAGCACACCCAGGAGCAGGAGGGGGAACCAGGTGCCGCGCTGGGCGGCGCGGACCCTGCGGGTCAAGTCGCCGAGATTGGCGAGGACTTCGTGAGGGGTGCCCGGCGCGGACACCGTTTCGTCTGTCATGCAGTCAGCTTTGCATCACAGAGTAGTCGTGGCAAGAGATCGACGGAATGACAGTTCGGTCGGTGAACTCCCCTGTCCTGGAGCGGCGTTGCGGAAGGCGTGCGCGTGGTTCGCGGGATCGGGACATCGCCGCAGGTGGTGGGCCCGGCGCGGCCCGGCGCGGCTCGGTGCGGCCCGGCGGGTGCCCGCCGCGCCGCGACCGCGTGCTCAGTCGGAGGCGGCGCCGAACCACGTCGGCAGCCGGTCGAGCAGGTCCTGCTGGTCCTCGCCGACCCACGCCACGTGGCCGTCCGGGCGCAACAGGACCGCGGGGACGTCGAGTTCCTCGCTGACGTCGACGACGTGGTCGACACGGTCCGCCCAGCCGGCCACCGACAGCCGGCCGGTCTGGTCGAGCAGCAGCCCGCGGCCGCCGCGCATCAACTCGTAGAGGCGGCCCTGCTTCAGCTGCACGTCCCGCAGCCGCCGGCCGAGCAGTTCGTGGCCCTCGCCGAAGTCGTAGCGGACCCCGACCGCGGTGATGAGCCCGGTCACGTACCGGTTCACCTCCTCGAAGTCCATCAGGGTGGAGAGCAGCTCCCGCAGCGCGGTCGCGCCCGGATCGGTGCCCAGCAGCACCATCTGCGCACGGGTGTTGTCCAGCACGCGGGCGCCCACCGGGTGCCGTTCGGCGTGGTAGCTGTCCAGCAGCCCCTCCGGCGCCCAGCCGTCGACCGCGGCGGCCAGCTTCCAGCCGAGGTTGAACGCGTCCTGCACACCGAGGTTGAGGCCCTGCCCGCCGGTCGGCGGGTGGATGTGCGCGGCGTCCCCGGCCAGCAGCACCCGGCCGACCCGGTACCGCTCGGCCTGCCGGGTGGCGTCGCCGAACCGGGACAGCCAGCGCGGCGAGTGCACCCCGAAGTCGGTGCCCGCGCAGGACCGCAGCTGCTGCTTGAACTCCTCCAGGGTCGGCGCGGTCGTCCGGTCCTCGGCCACGCCCTCGGCGGGCACGATGATGCGGTACGTCCCGTCCCCGTTGGGAATGGTGCCGAAGCGCAGCTGGGTCCTGCGGACCTCGTCGACGACGGCGGCGACCACCGCCGGGTCCTCGGTCATCTCCATGTCGCCCAGCAGCGTCTCGACCTTGGCGGGCTCTCCGGGGAAGCCGACACCGAGCTCCCTGCGGACCAGGCTTCGGCCGCCGTCGCAGCCGACCAGGTAGCGGGCCTGCAGCCGGGTACCGTCGGCGAGTTCGACGGTCACCCCGTCCTCGTCCTGGCCCAGCCCGACCACCTCGCAGCCGCGCCTGATCTCGGTACCCAGTTCGAGGGCGTGCTCGGTGAGCAGGCGCTCGGTGACCGGCTGCAGGGTGGAGAGGCCGTACGGGTGCGCCGTGTCCAGGAGGTCCGGCCAGGGCTTGACGATGCCGCCGAAGAGCCCGCCGACCTGGAACCTCTCGCTCACCGCGAGGAACCGGTCCAGCAGGCCGCGCTGGTCCATCATCTCGACGCTGCGCGTGTGCAGGCCGCGCCCGCGGGACTGCCCGGTCGGCTCGGCCAGCTTCTCCAGCACGACCACCCGCACGCCGTGCAGCCGCAACTCGCCGGCCAGCATCAGGCCGGTCGGTCCGCCGCCGACCACGATCACGTCAATCATCAGTACGCCCATTCAACGAGATTGGATTTCGACCGGAGCCCGCGCGGTCCGGCGGTACCCGCACCGCACCTCCGCCGCCGGGCCCCGCAACCGCACCGCGGTCCCGCCTGTGGCCGGACGCCCCGGGGCAGCCCGTACGTGCACAAGAGCGGAGGTACCTCGCAAGTCCGTTATTTCCGCAGGTGTCTGGCCTTGGTCGACCATTTTGCGGGACGACCCGGGCCTTGCCGCAAGCCCCCGGGTGCGCTATATGTTGAGAGTGGCAAGGAGAGTGTGACCTCCTTGCCTTTGTCTTTTTCGTGGCACTCCGGCGCCCCGGCACCCCGGCGGGATCCCCGGGCGGCCTGCGGAAGCCGCCGCGGAACGGCCGGAGCAACCGGAACGGCGGACCTGGAGCGGTGCGGAGCCCTCGTCGGGCGCCTCCTGGTGATCCCGTATCTGGGATAGCATCACGAATATGGGAATCGACACGGCCGCCGACGAGCGGCTGGCCACCCGACTTGCCGAGCTCCGCATCGAACGCGGTTGGACGCTGGAGGAGTTGGCCCGGCGGGCGGACGTCAGCCGGTCCACGCTGTCCCGGGTCGAGCGGGCCGAGGTCAGTCCGACCGCCGCCCTGCTCGGACGGCTCTGCGCGGTGTACGGACGCACCATGTCGCGGCTGCTCGCCGAGGTGGAGTCCGCCCCCGCCCGGCTGGTCCGGGCCGGGGAGCAGCGGGTCTGGCGCGACGAGGCCACCGGGTTCGTGCGGCGCTCGGTGTCGCCGCCGCACGGCTCGCTGCGGGCCGAGATCATCGAGGGGCGGTTGCCGCCGGGTGCCGACATCGCCTACGACCGGCCTTCCGTGCCCGGGCTGGAGCACCACATCTGGGTCCTGGAGGGCCGGTTGGAGCTGACCGTCGACGGCGAGCCGCAGCTGCTCGCCGCCGGGGACTGCCTGCGCTTCGTCTGCGGCACCACCCGGTTCCGCAGCCCCGGACCGGGGGACGCCCGGTACGCGCTGGTGGTGGTCGAGCCGTGACCGCCAAGGAGCCGATACCCGCCGAGGGACCTACGCCCGCCGAGGGACCGATACCCGGCAACGGACCGATACCCGGCAAGCCGCCGGTACCCGCCGCGGGGCCGACGCCGCCCGCCGCCCCCGTGCGCTTCGACGCCGCCGGGCGCCGGGTGCTGCTGGTCTGCGTGGCCGGAGGCTTCACCACCCTGCTCGACCAGTCCGTCCTCAACACCTCGATCCCCGCCCTGCGCGAGAGCCTGCACGCCCAGCCCGCCCACCTGCAGTGGATCGTCGCCGGGTACTCGCTCGCCTTCGGCCTGGCACTGATCCCCGGCGGGCGGCTCGGCGACGTCAGGGGCCGCAAGTGGTTCTTCGTCACCGGACTGGCCCTGTTCACCGCGGTCAGCCTGCTCTCCGCGAGCGCCACCGAGCCCTGGGTACTGGTCGCCGCGCGGCTGCTCCAGGGCGCCGGGGCCGGCCTGGTCAACTCCCAGATGATCGGCACCCTCCAGGACGTGTTCAGCGGCCAGCTGCGCGCCCGGGCCCTCGGGATGTACGCCGTCACCGGCGGGCTGGCCTTCGCGCTCGGGCCGCCGATCGGCGGCGCCGTCCTGGCGGCGGTCGGGCCCGAACACGGCTGGCGGCTGACCTTCCTACTCAATGTGCCGTTCGGCCTGGCCACCGTCGCCCTGGCCGCCCGCTACCTGCCGCGCCCTCGCCCCAGCGCCCGGCACGCCGACCTCGACCTGGTCGGCCTGCTGCTGGTCGCCGCGCTGACCCTGACGCTGATGCTGCCCTTCGTCCAGCCGCCCGGCTGGACCGGCTGGCTGGCCTTCACCACCGGCGCCTGCCTGCTGCTCGGCGCGCTCGCCTGGTGGCAGCGCCGCTACGCCCGGGCCGGCGGCCACCCGCTGATCCACCCCGCGCTCACCCGCTCGGCGCCGTACGCACTCGGCACGGCGGTGGCGATGGCCCAGTTCGGCTCGTCCATCGCCGCCGGGCTGGTGCTCACGATGTTCCTCCAGGACGGCCTCGGGCTCTCCCCGATGGGCGCCGCCCTGGTCTCACTGCCCTCGGCGGTGGCGATGGGCGTGGCCTCGGCGCTCGCCTGGCGGGTCGTCCAGCGCTTCGGCCGACGGACCGTGACCGCCGGCATGACCGCCTCCGCCCTGGTGATGCTCGCCGGCGGCCTGGTCGTGCACTGGGCGCCGCCGGCCGCCCTGCCCTGGGTGCTGGCGCTGCTGCAGCTGCTCGGCGGAGCGGCCATCGGCGTGATGGGGGCCACCAACCAGGCCTACGTGCTGCGCCACGCGCCCGCCGAGGCGGCCGGGGTGAGCGGTGCGATCCTGCAGATGGCACAGCGGATCGCGGCGGCGGTCTGCGTCTCCGCACTGTCCGGGCTGTACCTCCGGGCCACCGCGGGCGGGGGCGGGCACCGGGCGGCCTACTCCTGGGCGAGCGCCGTGTGCGCGGCGGTGGCGGGCCTGGCGGTGCTGGCGTCGGTGTACGCGAGCCGGGTGGCGAAGGAGGGGAAACCGCCGGCGGCGGTGGCCGCGCCCGGGCCCTCGGCGGTGGGAGCGGAACGCTGAGACCCCCCGCGGCGGTTCCGGATTGTGCGGCTGGCGAACAGCGTTCCGGGACCGGCCGGTCCGGGCCTACGGTGATCGGCATGACCGATCAGCTGACCGTGGACCTCGGGGAGCTCCGCCTCGCCTACCGCGAGCACGGCAGGGCCGGCGCCCCGCCGCTGCTGCTCCTGCACGCCCTGGGCGAGCGGGGAGCGGACTGGGACGGGGTGCTCCCGCAGCTCGCCCCGCACCACCGGGTGTACGCCCTGGACCTGCGCGGCCACGGTGACAGCGACCGCCCCGCCCGCTACGGCCTCGAACTGATGCGGGACGACGTGGTCGCCTTCCTGGACGCGCTCGGACTGGAGCGGGTGGACGTCGTCGGCCACTCGATGGGCGGCGTGGTCGCCTACCTGCTCGCGCAGTCGCGCCCCGAGCGGGTCGGGCGGCTCGTCCTGGAGGACATCCCGGCGCCCCACCCGCGCCCGGCCACGCCCGTGGCCGACGCCCCCGACGGACCGGTGGACTTCGACTGGGCGGCGGTCGGGCAGATCAAGGCGCAGATCGACACGCCGGAGCCGGCCTGGCTGGAGCGCCTGGCGGACATCGCCGCACCGACCCTGGTGGTGGCCGGCGGACCGGCGAGCCACGTCCCGCAGGACCGGATCGCCGAACTGGCCCGCCGGATCCCGGACTGCCGGGTGGTGACCGTCGAGGCCGGACACCTGGTGCACCACAGCCGGCCGGCGGAGTACGTCGCGGTGGTCGCACCGTTCCTGCACCCCGCCGGCCGGGCGGACTGACCGCCGGGCTGCCCCCCTCAGAACCTCAGACCCCGTGCTCGGCCGGGAGCCGGCCCGCCCGGACGGCCGCGACCAGCTCGGCGTGGTCCGCCTCGGTGCGGTCCGCGTACGCCACCGCGAAGCCGGCGACCGCCTCGTCCAGCTCCTCGTTCTTGCCGCAGTAGCCGCCGAGCAGGCCCGGGTCCGCGGTGTGCGCGTGGGCCCGGGCCAGCAGGGCGCCGGTGATCCGGGCGTAGTCGTCCAGCTGGCCGGGCAGCAGCGCCGCCGGGTCCACGCTGCCCTTGCGGTTGCGGAACTGCCGCACCTGGTAGGGCAGCCCGTCCACGGTGGTCCAGCCCAGCAGGGTGTCGCTGACCACCTGCATGCGCTGCTGGCCGAGCACCACCCGGCGGCCCTCGTGGCTGTCCGGCGCCGTCACCGGGTAGCCCGCGCGGGCCAGGTGCGGCAGCAGGACGGAGGGGCGGGCCTCCTTGACCTGGAGGACCAGCGGCTGCTCCCGGTGGTCGGTCAGCAGGACCACGTAGGAGCGGGTGCCGACGCTGCCGGTGCCGACCACCCGGAACGCCACGTCCTGCACGTGGTAGCGGGAGAGCAGCGGGTGCAGCTCGCCGGCCACCGTGCGCACGTACGGGCCGAGCGCGACCGCCACGGCGGAGGCCGTCGCGTCGGGGACCTCGCTGAGCACCGGCGGCGCGGCGGTGAAGCGCCAGCCGCCGTCCTCGGTGCGGACGGTGGACTTGGCGGCGAACCTGGCACTGGTGTTGCCGAGCGCCTTGGTGCCGACCCTGTTCAGCACCTCGGCCAGGTCGTGCGCCTGGGCGAAGGAGACCAGCTGGTCGTCCGCGACGGCGTTCCAGGCGTCCAGCGCGGGCAGCTTCGCGAGCGCCCGCATCGTGCGGCGGTACGAGCCGGTCGCGTCGTAGGCCGCCTGCCGGGCGGTCGTCTCGTCGGCGCCGACCTCGCGGCCGGCCAGCACCAGGCTGGCGGCGAGCCGCTTGAGGTCCCACTCCCAGGGGCCGGGCACGGTCTCGTCGAAGTCGTTGATGTCCATGACCAGTTGGCCGCGGGCGTCACCGTACAGGCCGAAGTTGGCGGCATGCGCGTCGCCGCAGAGCTGGGCGACTATCCCGGTGGTGGGCGTGGCGGCGAGGTCGGCGGCCATCAGCCCGGCCGAGCCGCGCAGGAACGCGAACGGCGTGGCCGCCATCCGGCCGAGGCGGATCGGCACCAGATCGGCGAGGCGGCCCGCATTGGACGCCTCGATCGCCTCGACGGCGGTCGGGCGGTCGTCGGCGGGGACGAACTCGCCGTGCCGCTCGCGGGGCGTGCGCCCCCGCAGCGCCTTGCCGCGCTCCCGGGCCCGGCCGTCGTGCCGCGGCGCGAACCCCTCCACGGTGAACCGGCGCCCGGCCCTCCGTCCGGTCGCCACCGCGTCCGCCTTGCCCGCCGGCCTGCCGGACCCGTCCACCGCATCGGTCAGCTGCGTCACTGCGCCCGCCCCGTTTCCTCCGTCGTTCCGGCCCGCGCCCCGCGCGGACCAGGCCCCTCGCGGGCCGCGCAGCAGGGTACCTGGCCGCTTCGGTCGACCCGCACGGGGAGGGACGCCGGAGAGGAGGGCGCGGTTCCGCGGTCGGGTACGTCCTAGTGCCGCGTCAGGCAACTTTTGCCCGTCAAGGAGCGGCGTCCGGTGCGTGCTATCGGCGTGCCGGCCGGAAGTCCTCGTACTGGACGTACTTGGGCTTTCGGCCGGTGCGGCGAGAGTGCGTGCCGGGCGTCGCGACGGGGCGAAGGTTGCCTGACGCGGCACTAGAGTGGCCGGGTGGACGATCTTCGGGGGACGGCCGGAACGCGGGTGACCGCGGGCGCGGCGGCGGTGGCGGTGGTGGCGGCCGGGCTCGGGGTGCGGGCGCTGGCGGGCGGGGCGGTGGCCAAGTACGCGGGCGACGGGCTCTACACGGTGCTGCTGTACGCGCTGGTGGTGGCCGTCGCCCCGCGGGTGCGCCCGGTGCGTGCGGGCCTGGTGGCCGCCGCGCTGAGCTGGGCGGTCGAGCTGTTCCAGCTCACCGGGGTGCCCGACGGCCTCGGCCGCCGCAGTACGCTCGCGCGGCTGGTCCTCGGCTCCACCTTCAACCCGCCGGACCTGCTCTGGTACCTGGTCGGCGCGGCGCTCGCCGCCCTGCTGCACACGGCTCTGCTGCGTACGCCCCTGCTGCGCGGCGCCGGGCGGCCGGCGCCGTCCGGGTCGGGCCGTCCTCGGGCTTGAGCGCGCCTGTACGACGGCTCCGAGGCCGCGCGCCACTCTCGACGGATGTACTCACTGCTCGGCTCCTGCCTGCGTTTCCTGCTGCGAGGCCTGATCGTCTCGGGGCAGATCTCGGGGTACGTCCCGCCGGTGCTCCCGCCGTCGCGGAGCGGCCCGGTGCCGGGGCACCCGGAGCGGCTCTGCCCCGAGGTGCCGCTCAGCGCCGTCGAGGTGGGGCTGCGGCGCCAGCTCCGCGGCCTGGCCGACGGGCCGGCGCACCACGAGCCCTGACCGGCCTGCCGCCCCGACCGCCCCGGCCGCTCCGCTCCGCGTGCCCCGGCCCGGGGCACGCGGAGCGAACGGTCAGGCGCCCGCGCCGGACACCGCGCCGGAGGCGGCGGACCGGGCCGAGGCCGAGGCCGGTGCCTCCTCAGGCGTCGCCTCCTCAAGCGGCGGCCCCTCGCGCGGCGGCTCCTCCCTCGGCGGGACGCGTCGCAGCAGCGGCCCGGTCATCAGGGTGGTGACCAGTGCCATCACCACCATGGCGCTGAACATCCGGGTGTCGATGACCCCCAGCCGGTGGCCCACGTTCAGGATCACCAGTTCGGTGAGCCCCCGGGCGTTGAGCAGGATGCCGAGGACGGCGGCATCGCGCCTGGTCGACCCGGTCAGCCGGGCGGCGACGGCGGCGCCGACGAACTTGCCGGTGCAGGCCGTCACCAGCACCGCGGCGACGATGACCAGGCCGTGCAGCCCGAGGCCCGCCAGGTCGACGGACAGGCCGGTGACGGTGAAGAAGGCGGGCAGCAGCAGGAGCCCGGCCTGCTCGATGCGCTCCGGGACCTCCGGTGCGAGGACGTCGATCCGCCGGCGCGGTACCGCCGCCCCGAACATGAAGGCGCCGAAGACGGCGTCCAGGCCGATCGTGCTGGTGACGTAGGCGGTGAGCAGCGTCCCGGTGACGAGGACGGCGTGGATCCACGGGCCGCCGACGGAGCGGCGGCGCTCCGGCGCCAGCAGCCAGCCGAGGCCGGGGCGCACGACGAAGGCGAGGACCAGGACGACCAGGGCCGAGTTCAGCGCCAACCGGCCCAGGGCCCACGGGCTCTGGGACTTCACCACGGCCACCACCACGGCCAGCGCGCACCAGGCGAGGAAGTCCTGGAGGGCGGCGCAGGCCAGCGACATGCTGCCGAGCGGATCCTGCTGCATCCGGCGCTCGGCGATGATCCTGGCGAGGACGGGGAAGGCGGTGATGGACATCGCCGCGCCCAGGAAGAGGGCCGGGCCGAGCCAGTCGTCCGTCGTCAACTGCGAGGCGTCGAACCAGGGCTGGAGCAGCACCGCGAGGCCCAGGCCGAGCGCGAAGGGGAGCGCGACGGAGCTGAGCGAGACCGCGGTCACCTGGCGTCCGGCCCCGCGCAGGTGCCCGATGTCGAACTGGTAGCCGACGATGAACATGAAGAAGACCAGGCCCAGTTGGGAGAGCACCCGAAGGAAGGGCTGGACCTCGGCGGGGAACAGGACGGTGTCCAGGTGCCCGGGGAGCAGCCCGAGCAGGCTGGGGCCCAGGGCGACACCGCCGACGATCTCGCCCATGACGGCCGGCTGGCGCAGCCGGACGGCGAGCCGCCCGCAGACGAAGGCCGTGGCGAGGATGACGGCGAGGGCGACGAGCACCCCGGCCGCCGTCTGCGCCTCGGTCGGACCGGCGGCGAGCAGCTGCGGGTGCGGGCTCACGGGGAGGTACGAATCATGGGGAGGGGAGGCGACCAGTGGGCTCATCGTGTGCGACCTCTTCGTTCGGCGCCCGGTCGGGGGCGGTGGCCGTGCCGGTACGGTCGGTACCGGGTCGGGGGAGGGCGGCGGTCATCGCCCGGCGGCGAGCAGATCGGTCCGGAGCCGGACGGGCGAGGTGCCGAAGGCGATCCGGCGCAGCATCGCGCCGTAGAGCGGTGTCCTGGACAGCAGCGCCGCCGTCCGGGGGCGGACCGTCGAGGAGAGGCGTCCGGTGGAGAGCATCATCCGGCTCTGGACCCGCTGGATCCGGGTGATCCGGTCCACCTCGGGCCGGCGCAGCGCGGTGTAGGCCCGCAGCCGGTCCGCGCCCGCGTCGCCGCTGCGGACCGCCTCGACCAGGACCGGGTGGGCCGCCACGGCGTCCCGGATGGCCAGGTTGATGCCCTGGGCGCCGATCGGGCTGTGGGTGTGGGCGCTGTCGCCGATCAGGACCAGCCCGTCGCGCACCCACTCCTCGGCGCTGCCGGAGAAGACGTCGAGCAGGGAGAGGTCGCCGAAGCCGGTGATCTCGGCGCGGATCCGACCGGCGTACTCCGGTGCGGCGCGGCACAGTTGCTCGACGATGTGGCCGGCGCCCCGGTCGGCCAGTGGCCGGAACCCGCCGTGCGGGAGCGTCCAGCCGAGCTGGACCGAGTCCGACGCCGAGAAGTAGCTGAGGACCGGGTTGCCGCCGGCCCGGAAGACCCGGACGTCCCGCGGTCCCGAGCCGGCCGGGGGCGGTGACCCGCTCAGCCGGAACCAGAGCACGTCCTGGCTGAACAGCTCCTGGCGCCGGTAGCCGATCCCGGCCAGGGTGCGGATCTTGGAGAACCGGCCGTCCGCCGCGACCACGCACCGCGCCCGGACCACCCGGCCGACCGGGTCGGCCCCCCGGGTGGCGACCACGCCGCGTACGGCGCCCGCCTCCTCCACCAGTGCGGTCGCCTTGGTGCCGGCCAGGTACTCGAACCCCTCGTGGCGTTCGCAGGCGGCCAGCAGCTCGGTCAGCAGGTGGCGCTGGGGCAGGCTCAGCAGGCAGTTGTACGGTCCGGGCAGCCGCCGGTAGTCGCCGTTGATGAGGATCCGCCCGTGCTCCTCCAGCAGGAAGCGGTCGTGCTCGACGGCGCCGTGCTCCCGCGCGGGGCCGAGGACGCCCAGTTCGTCCAGCAGCGCCTGGCCGCCGGGTTGGAGGATCTCCCCGCGGTACGTCCGGTCCAGCGAGCGGCTGCGCTCCAGCAGCGTGACCCGGATGCCGGAGCGGACCAGCAGCAGGGCGAGCGTCAGCCCGGCCGGGCCGCCGCCGACCACGCAGATATCGGTGTCGATGTCCATGCGCCCAGACCCTAGGCAGCGGCCCTCAACGGCGGTTCGCGCCGCCGCCCTGCGGTGGCCGCGCCCGCGGTGGCGGCGGCCGCACCGGCCGGCGTCCGCGGGGCAGGTGGACGACGGCTCGAACCCGCCGCGAGGCCGGGAGCCGACGATCTGTACCGGCGGAATTCCCTGCCGTACAGGAGGTCGTCGGGCATGTCGGAGACGGACAGCAGGTCGGAGACGGGCGGGGGGAGCAGCAGTGTCAGGTGACGACGGGCGGCGCCGTGTGGTGGTGACCGGGATGGGGGTGGTGGCGCCCGGCGAGGTCGGCACCAAGGCCTTCTGGGAGCTGCTGACGGCGGGCCGGACCGCGACGCGGACGATCTCGACGTTCGACGCGTCGCCGTTCCGGTCCCGGGTGGCCGCCGAGTGTGAATTCGACCCGGCGGCCAGCGGGCTGACGCAGCGTGAGATCCGGCAGTGGGACCGCACCGCGCAGTTCGCGGTGGTCGCGGCCCGGGAGGCGCTGGCGGACTCGGGCGTGTCGGGTCTCAACGACCCGCTGCGGACCGGGGTGATGGCGGGCACGGCGTGCGGGATGACGATCAGTCTCGACCGCGAGTTCGCGGTGGTGAGCGACGAGGGCCGCAAGCGCCTGGTCGACGACGCGCACGGGGTGCCCTACCTCTACGACTACTTCGTGCCGTCCTCGATGGCGACCGAACTGGCCTGGCTGGTGGAGGCGGAGGGTCCGGTGGGCGTGGTCTCGACCGGGTGCACCTCCGGGATCGACGTGATCGCCCACGCGTGCGACCTGATCCGCGACGGCGAGGCGGACGTGATGCTCGCCGGTGCCTCGGACGCGGCGATCTCCCCGATCACCGTGGCGTGCTTCGACGCGATCAAGGCGACCACGCCGCGCAACGACGAGCCGCAGAGCGCCTCGCGGCCGTTCGACCTGACCCGCAACGGCTTCGCCCTCGGCGAGGGCGCGGCGATGTTCGTCCTGGAGGAGCGCGAGCACGCGCGCCGCCGCGGCGCGCACATCTACGCCGAGGTCACCGGGTACGCGGGGCGCTGCAACTCCTACAGCATGACCGGGCTGCGGCTGGACGGGAACGAGATGGCCGAGGCGATCCGGGTCGCGCTCGACCGCAGCCGGATGAACCCCGAGGACATCGCGTACGTCAACGCGCACGGCTCGGCCACCAAGCAGAACGACCGGCACGAGACGGCCGCGTTCAAGAAGAGCCTGGGCGACCACGCCTACCGGGTGCCGGTCAGCTCGATCAAGTCGATGATCGGGCACTCGCTGGGCGCGGTCTGCGCCCTGGAGTTCGCCGCCAGCGCGCTGGCGATCGAGCACTCGGTGGTGCCGCCCACGGCCAACCTCCACGTGCCCGATCCCGAGTGCGACCTGGACTACGTGCCGCTGGTGGCCAGGGAGCAGCGGGTGTCCACGGTGCTCAGCGTGGCCAGCGGCTTCGGCGGCTTCCAGAGCGCGATCGTGCTGGCGGATCCGGAACGGAGTGGGGCATGAGCAGGGTGGTGGTGACCGGCATCGGCGTCGTGGCGCCGAACGGCTGGGGTGTGGAGGAGTACTGGGAGGCCACGCTGGCCGGCCGCTCGGGCCTCGGTCCGCTCACCCGCTTCGACTCGGCCGGGTACCGGGCCCATGTGGCCGGCGAGGTGAACTTCACGCCGGAGGACCACCTGCCGGGCCGGCTGCTTCCGCAGACCGACCACATGACCAGGCTGGCGCTGGTGGCCGCGCAGGAGGCGCTGGCCGACGCGGGGGCCGACCCGGCGTCGATGCCGGACTTCGCCGCCGGGGTGGTCACGGCCGCCTCGGCGGGCGGGTTCGAGTTCGGGCAGCGCGAGCTGGAGGCGCTGTGGAGCAAGGGCCCGGCCTACGTCAGCGCCTACCAGTCCTTCGCCTGGTTCTACCCGGTCAACACCGGCCAGATCTCGATCCGGCACGGCATGCGGGGCCCGGGCTCGGCGCTGGTGGCCGAGCAGGCGGGCGGGCTGGACGCCCTGGCCAAGGCGCGGCGGCACGTCCGGGAGGACACCGCGCTGATGCTGGCCGGCGGGGTGGACGGCTCGATCTGCCCGTGGTCGTGGCTCTGCCTCACCCGCAGCGGCACGATCAGCGCGGAGCGGGACCCGCGGCGGGCCTTCGTCCCCTTCGACGCCGACGCGTCGGGCGGGATCCCCGGGGAGGGCGGCGCCCTGCTCGTGCTGGAGACCCCGGAACGGGCGGTGGAGCGCGGGCAGCGCCGCCACTACGGCGAGGTCGCGGGCTATGCCGCGACCTTCGACCCGCGGCCCGGCTCCGGGCGCCCCGCCGGACTGCGGCGGGCGATCGACGCGGCCCTGGCCGACGCCGGGGTCGGGCCGGGGGACATCGACGTGGTGTTCGCCGACGCCAGCGGCGTGGCCGAGCGGGACCGCGCGGAGGCCGAGGTGCTGAGTGCGGTGTTCGGACCGCGCGGGGTGCCGGTGACGGTGCCCAAGACGATGACCGGCCGGCTGCTCGCCGGGGGCGCCCCGCTGGACGTGGCGGCGGCGCTGCTGGCCATGCGGGACTCGGTCATCCCGCCCTCCGTCCACATCGACCGGCCGGCCCACGGGGAGCTCGACCTGGTACGGGACCGGCCCCGGCCGGCCCGGCTGGGGAGCGCCCTGGTGCTCGCCCGCGGGCACGGAGGGTTCAACAGCGCGCTCGTGCTGACGAGTTGCTGACGGAGTTGCTGACGAGCCGCCGGCAACCGCAGTGAACGGCAGGCGACCGCAGTGAACGGCCGGCGATCGGAACTGCCGGGCGAAGAAGTGACCGACGATCAACCGAACTGAGGAAACACCATGGCAGAGTTCACCCTTGACGATCTGATCAGCGCGCTGCGCGAGGCGGCGGGCAGCGACGAGGGCGTCGACCTCGACGACATCCTGGACGTGCCCTTCGAGGCCCTGGGCTACGACTCACTGGCGCTGTTCAACACCGTCAACATGATCGAGCGGGACCGGGGCGTCGCCCTTCCGGACGACGTCGTGGTCGAGGCCACCACGCCGCGGCAGCTGCTGGACGCGGTCAACCTCGGCCTCGCCAAGGCGGGTTGAGCGTGTGCGGAATCGTCGGGGCGGTCGACTTCGAGGCCTCCCCCGAGCATCGCCGTGAGCTGCTCCAGGCGATGACGGACACCATGGCCTGCCGGGGACCGGACGCCGAGGGGCTCTGGTTCGGCCCGTGGGTCGGCTTCGGCCACCGGCGGCTGGCGGTGATCGACCCGGCGCACGGGCAGCAGCCGATGACCGCCGACCACGAGGGCCGCAGCGCGTCGATCACCTTCGCCGGGGAGGTCTACAACTTCCGCGAGCTGCGCGCCGAGTTGATCGGGCACGGCCACCGGTTCCGGACGGCGTGCGACACCGAGGTCGTCCTGCGCGGCTACCTGCAGTGGGGCGCCGCACTGGTCGAGCGGCTGAACGGCATGTACGCCTTCGGCATCTGGGACGGGCAGAGCGAGGAACTGCTGCTGGTCCGGGACCGGATGGGCGTCAAGCCGCTCTACTACCACCCGACCCGCGCGGGTGTGCTGTTCGGCTCGGAGCCGAAGGCGATCCTGGCCGACCGGACGGTACCGCGCCGGGTCGGCGCGGAGGGGCTGTGCGAGGCGCTGGACATGGTCAAGACGCCCGAGGCGGCCGTCTTCTCGGGGATGTACGAGGTCCGTCCCGGCCAGTTGGTCAGGGTGGGCCGCGGCGGGGTGCGCCGCCAGACGTACTGGCGGCTGGAGGCTCGCGAGCACACCGACGACCTGCCCGCCACCATCGGGGCCGTCCGGGAGCTGCTGTCCGACACGGTCGCGCGCCAGCTGGTCGCGGACGTGCCGCTGGGCGTCCTGCTCTCCGGCGGCCTCGACTCCTCGGCGGTCACCGCGCTGGCCGCCCGCTCCGGGCCGGTGCGCTCGTTCTCGGTGGACTTCCGGGGGGCGGCCGACGGCTTCGCCCCGGACGCGGTGCGGCAGGCGCCGGACGCGCCGTTCGTCCGCGACCTCGCCCGGCACGTGGGCGCGGACCACCGCGAGATCCTGCTGGACAGCCCGGAGTTGACGGATCCCGCGGTGCGGGCCGCGGTGCTGCGGGCGACCGACCTGCCGCCCGCGTACTGGGGCGACATGTGGCCCTCGCTGTACCTGTTCTTCCGGGCGGTGAAGCAGCACTGCACGGTGGCGCTGTCGGGCGAGGCGGCGGACGAACTGTTCGGCGGCTACCGCTGGTTCCGCAACCCGCTGGCCCTGCGCGCCGCGACCTTCCCCTGGCTCACCTCCGGTTCGGCGCGCTACTTCGGCGGCCGGTCGCTGTTCCAGCAGGGCCTGTTGGACAAGCTCGACCTGGACGGCCACCGGGCCGCCCGGTACTCCGAGGCGCTCGCCGAAGTCCCGGTGCTGCCGGGGGAGTCCGCCGAGGACCGCCGGATGCGCGAGGTCACGTACCTCAACCTGACCCGGTTCGTGCAGACCCTGCTGGACCGCAAGGACCGGATGAGCATGGCGGTCGGCCTGGAGGTCCGGGTGCCGTTCTGCGACCACCGGCTGGTGGAGTACGTGTTCAACGTGCCCTGGGAGATGAAGTCCTTCGACGGGCGGGAGAAGAGCCTGCTGCGGGCGGCCGTCTCCGACCTGCTGCCCCGCTCGGTGGTCGAACGGGTCAAGACCCCGTACCCGGCCACCCAGGACCCGGGCTACGAGGGCGTGCTGCGCGCCGAGCTCGCGGGGCTGCTGCGCGACCGGGACGCGCCGGTGCTGCCGCTGCTGGACCTCGGCCGGGCGCGGTCCCTCGTCGACCGGCCGCTGGGCGCGGTCAGCCGGCCCTACGACCGGGGCAGCCTGGAGCTGGTGCTCTGGCTCAACTCCTGGCTCCGGGAGTACGAGGTCACGCTGGACCTGTGACCCCGGCGGCGCCCGGCCCGTCGGTCACCGACAGGGGCAGCTCGTCCGCCAGGACCGCACGAAGGCCACGCAGCAGCCGCCGCGTGGCCTTCAGGTCGTCCGGGTCCAGGGCCGCGGCCAGGTGCTCCAGCCAGCGCCGCTCGGCCGGCTCCAGCCGGGCGAGCGCGTCGGCTCCCTTGGCGGTCAGCGAGACCAGCGGGGCGCGCCGGTCCGCCGGGTTGGGCGCGGTGCTGACGAGACCGTCCTCGACCAGTTTGACGACGGTCTGCTGGGCGGCCTGCCGGCGCAGCCCGCGCTCGCGTGCCAGGTGGGCGGCGCTCTGCGGGCCCTCCGCCAGCAGGCCGAGGACCTGCCACCGCGCGGAGGTCAGCCCGAACCGGCCGGACAGCGCGTCGCCCGCACGCAGCAGGGCGCCGTTGACGGCGAAGAGTTCGGTGGTGATCTCGCTCAAGGTATCGGCCGCGGGGGAGAGGTCCGTCATGGGGGCAGCCTAATCGCAGCACGCCCCCGCCGTTTCGACAAGAGCTTGTCATTCGCTCGGGATGGCCACTACCCTCAAACTCGACAAGAGCTTGTCGATTTCAGGGGCGCCGCACCCGGCCCGCACCCGTACCCGGCCCACACCCGGCCCTCACCCCGGCCCGGCCCGGTCCGCACCCGCACCCGGGGCCGAACCCAGGCCCGGACCCGGCCGTGCGCGGCCGACCGGCGCCACCGGGCCGACCGACCGACACCGCATGGAGAAACAGGAATGGCTAACCTCGCCTCGCAGACCGACGAGGCCGTCGCCGACGACGACACCGGCCCGGCCGGCTTCACCCACCGCCAGATCATCACGGCGCTCTCCGGACTGCTGCTGGCCGTCCTGCTCGCCGCGCTCGACCAGACCATCGTCTCCACCGCGCTGCGCACCATCGGCGACCAGCTGCACGGACAGACCGTCCAGGCCTGGGTGATCACCGGCTACCTGGTGAGCTCCACGATCGCGATGCCCTTCTACGGCAAGCTCTCCGACATCTACGGCCGCAAGCCGCTCTACCTGGCGGCGATCGTGATCTTCATCGTCGGCTCCGCGGCCTGCGCCGCGGCGAACTCGATGGAGACCCTCGCCGTCGCCCGCGTGGTCCAGGGCTTCGGCGGCGCCGGCCTGATGTCGCTGCCCACCGCCGTGATCGCCGACCTCGCCCCGGTACGGGAGCGCGGCCGCTACTTCTCCTACCTGATGATGGCCTGGGTCGCCGCCAGCGTGCTCGGCCCGCTGGTCGGCGGGCTGTTCGCCGGCGCCGGCGAGATCCTCGGGGTGACCGGCTGGCGCTGGGCCTTTCTGATCAACGTGCCGCTCGGGCTGGTGGCGCTGCTCAGCGTGCGCAAGGCGCTCAACCTGCCGCACCGGCGGACGGACCACCCGATCGACTACTGGGGCGCCCTCTGCCTCGCGCTCACGCTGGTGCCGCTGCTGATCGTCGCCGAGGAGGGCCTCGACTGGGGCTGGGGCTCGGGCCGCGCGCTGGCGCTGTACGCGGTCGCCGCCGTCGGCGCGGTGCTGTTCACGGTGGTGGAGCGGGCCCGCGGGCTGTCCGCGATGGTCCCGCTGCGGCTGTTCCGGCGGGGCGGCATCTCCCTGGCCACCGCCGTCAACTTCACCATCGGCGTCGGCATCTTCGGCACCGTCTCCACCCTGCCGCTCTTCCTCCAGCTGGTGCAGGACCGCAGCGCCACCGTGGCGGGGCTGGTGATCATCCCGGTGATGACCGGGGCGATCCTCTCCCAGATGGTCTGCGCGAAGATCATCAAGAAGTCGAACCGCTACAAGAAGCCCGCGATCGCCGGTCTCGGCTCGATGGCCGGCGCGCTGCTGGGCCTCTCCGCCGCCGGGGCCGACACCCCGCTCTGGGCGGTCGTGCTGCTCGCGGCCTGGCTCGGCCTGGGCATCGGCCTCTCGCAGACCGTCATCACCCTGGCCATCCAGAGCGCGGCGCCCAAGTCCGAGCTGGGCGTGGCCAACGCCGCCTCCGGCCTGTTCCGCCAGCTCGGCGGCACGGCGGGCGCCGCGGTGTTCATGTCGGTGCTGTTCAGCGTCGCCGCGGACCGGATCGGCGGGGCGCTCGACGGCGACGAAGCCGTCCGCCGGGCGCTCTCCGACCCGGACACCACCGGCGGGCTCGCCGCGTCGGCGGTCGACGCCTTCGCCTCGGGCTTCCAGAGCATGTTCCTGGTCGGCGGCGTGATCCTGGCGGCCGGCTTCCTGCTCACCTTCCTCCTGCGGGAGCTGCGCGACGAGGAGTGACCCCGCGCGGGCACCGGCACACGCGTGCCTCCCGCGCGGGCACCGGCACACGACGGCCGCTCGAAGCGCCCCCACGAGCATGGGGACATCCCCAAGACCACCGAGAGTGGAGGACCCATGCCCCCGATACCCCTGCCCGAGGACCTGCTCGCCGACTGCGTCGACGGCCCGACCTTCCTGTCGATCATGGGAGCGCTGCCCACCGGCGTGACCGTCGTGACCACCCTCGGCCCCGGCGGCGAGCCGTACGGGCTGACCTGCTCGGCGGCGTGCAGCGTCTCCAAGACGCCGCCCCTGCTGCTGGTCTGCATCCACCGGGAGAGCCGGGTGCTGCGGGCCATCCTGGACCGCGGCGCGTTCGCGGTGAACGTGCTGCGCGGCGGCGGGGAGGACACCTCCGCGCTGTTCGCCTCGGCCCGCGGCGACCGCTTCGGCGGCGTCGAGTGGGAGCCCAGCCGGCTCGGCGGCCTGCCCACCTTCCCGGGGGACGCCGTCGCCCACGCCGAGTGCCGGGTCGCCTCGGCCCTCGACGCCGGCGACCACACCATCGTGGTCGGCGCCGTGGTGGACGGCGCCGCCCGGCCCGAGGTGCCGAGCCCGCTGATGTACTGGCGCCGCTCCTACGCCCGCTGGCCGGTCGAGGAGGACCCGCGGGCGGTCGCCCTCACCCTGGCCGCCGAGGGCTGAGCGGCAGGCTGACGACAGCGGCGAGGGCCGCGTCACCACAGCGGCGAGGGCCGCGTCCGGGGATCGGCTCCCCGGAC